>CAYQIX010000019.1:0-23331 GCA_964417765.1 uncultured Desulfurococcaceae archaeon | reverse complement strand
TACATCTTCGTGGCTGCTCAGAGCAGATCCGTAGCTTTCGATAAGGCGAGAAGAGTTCTTGAGAGAGTCAAGCATGAGGTACCCATATTTAAGTTGGAGAAAAGAAGTGATGGTGAATATTGGGTAATGGGTGATGGAGTTAGAGTCAAGAGGCCTTTAAGTGAGAAAAGCCAGTAAAAATCGCAGCTCAGTAGGCAGGTAACGACCTAACCACCCCAATTATCTGAGGATACTTAAGCTCCAGCTCCCTAAGCCCTTCTTTCAGCTCTTCCAGATCATTAACGCCGAGAGTGAGCACGGCGTAGCCATCTTCATCAATGTCGAATCTAAGGAATCTACAGTCGCTCAGCATATCCTTAATTCTGTGGGCAAGCGCTAAATGAATATAGTCCTCACCGTGCTTGTAGAGCTCCTCACTCTCTAGGTAGTAGCCGTAGGGCTCGACATATAGGGTGAAGCCAAATCTCAATGTACCTACGTGCCTTGAAGCAGCAACCACCCTAATGCCGTCAACCAGTGGCGTACCTACGTCATAGCCGAGGCTTTTAAGTACTTCAGCAATCTCACTTAAACTGTGGTCGATTTCATGTATAATCACCTTACCATCGTCACCATCCTCAATAACCTTAAGAGTTGTTAGGGAACCTACAAACTCACCTAGGTAAGTCACTGGCGTGTAGGGTTCTGAGACACCATAGAATATACATATAGCACTACCTGGCGGCCAGTAGTAGACCTTCCCTAACTCAATTTTGTATGTTTTGCTAGCTGACTCTAGTTTAATGGGTGCCTTAAAGTAGACCTCATCCTTCCAAACACTTAGCACAGTAGCAAAGGGTAGTGATCTAGAAAGCTCCTCCTCAGCTCTATCAGCTCTAATCACAAATGAAGTCTTCCTCGACTCATCAATCACTTCAATAAGCAACGTCAGACCCTACGTAAACTCGTTAAATTGAGTTTTAGATCTTCCGCTACTGCACGCGTCACCTGATACTGTTTACGACCTTAGCTAGCTCATCAATGAACTTATCTATGTGTCTGTAGGTAATGTGAGGTCCCACAACAACCCTCACTACGTCAGGTATTGCTGATGGATACACGAAGAGTCTCTTCTTCCATAACTCCCTGATAACTACCTCTCTCTTTGAAACTTCGAAAGCTACTATCGGCAGAACCGGCTCCTTAACTACCCTCAAGCCTATATCCCGCAGCCTACCTGCCAGGTACCTCGCCCTCTTTAATAGATCCAGCGCCAGTTCCTCAAGACCTTCAAAACCTAAGACCTTAAGTACCGCCCAAGCTGATGCTGCTATACCTCCGGTTCTCGTGCCTAGAAGAGTCCTCTGCCTACCTAGTGGCATGTAGGGTGATTCGAACGTAGCTAGCTCTTCTAACTCGCGGCTCCGGAGGAGTAGCGCGCCACCCGGGATTGGAGTAACTAGTTTATGTAGGTCTACAGTTATTGAGTAAACGTTCTTTAGACTGAAGTCGAACTTAGGTATTCTGCATCCGTGCCTCCTCAGGAAAGGCGCTAGAAATCCTCCGTAAGCTGCATCAACATGTACTGGCACGCCAGAATCTCCGCACATCTCGCAGAACTCATCCACGGGGTCCACGTTACCTACATCCGTGGTTCCTGCAGTCATGACCGCAGCTACTACCTCACCCTCATATCTTCTGAGGGTGTCACACATGGCGTCAACTGGCGGGTTGAAGTCTCTGTCTACCTCCACCTCAATGAGTCTTAACTTAAGTATTCTGCATGCCTTCCTAATACTTGAGTGCGCTGTCTCTGGAGCCACAACTACACTACCTCTCCTCAACTCGCGCAGTATATATAGTGCAGTAATGTTTGACTCAGTACCACCGTAGGTTAGGAAGCCGTACCCGCTGCCGCTGAATAACTTAGATATCTCTTTAATGCAGTCCCTCTCAAGGGAGTAAGTACCCCTAAATAATTCGATGTCATTTAAGTTAGTGTTAATAAACATCTTGAAGGCTTCGACAGCAAACCACAGTGGCTCGGTAGTCATTGACCCTAAAACCTCACCTCTTAAGTAGCTCGGCTCCTTCTCCCTGAGCTTCTTGAGCTCTCTGAGGGCGTCCTCCGGCTTCATTACGTACTTCCACCCCTATGTGTTACGGAATTACTCACCTACCTGGCAATCCAGCTAGGACTTAAAACGAGTTACGATAAATTGCCGACAAAATTATTTAAGTAGGCTAGCTACTGCATATACTGGATTTATCATGAAAGTTAGGGTGAGGTACTTAGGCGCGCTGTTCGACTACTTAGGCGTCTTCGAAGACGTGCTTGAGCTTGATGACGGTGTGGAGTATAGCGTAGCTGATATACTAGAGGCTGTCAGAGCTATCAGGCCGAAGTTCAGAACTATTGAGTCACTCCTCCCTATGATCTGGGTATTCATTAATGGAAGGCAGGTGCTTCCCTCAAGCAGTGTGAAGGTCAAGGACGGTGACGTAGTACTACTCATGCCGACCATGTACGAGGGTGGCTGAGGGCAGTACTTATAAGAGACATGCTTCCTTAAGCTTAGCCCGCACATATTCTCTTGCTGCAGCACCTTTAGGGGAGCCGGTCGCCCGCTCTGTTGCTCTGCAGAAGCTGCATACTTCAGTACTTGCTAGCAGCCCGCAGGCAGAGCACTTACGCACCTCCTGCTCAGGTGCTGGGTAGTACTTTAAGTTCTTAGCCAGCCTGCGGGCAAGAGATATCTTAATTCCCGGAAACTCCAGATCTAGCTTATTCATGAGGTCCTTTATCTTAAATTCAAGCGCAGACAACCTGACGTGAGGGCACTCATCAGGTATGAATGAGATTTTAGTGACTAAAGCATAGATTAAGCTCTCCTTCTCAAGTACTTCATAGAGCGGCCTCACCCTCCCTACCGCTAAGTCACCTATACCTTCAGTCTTAGGACCTAACTTCTTTATCTGCGGTAGGTTCTGGCTTAGGAATTCCTTGAGGATATAGGCTACCAGGTCATCGAGGTTGTGTCCTAACGCAACTACGTCGGCATGTGCTTCAACAGCTGCTGCATTGATGATGTACCTCTTAACTAAGCCGCAAACACTGCAGGTAGGTCTCCTCAGCTTCGCTGCTAACTCTGGTACGCTGTACCCTGTAATCTCCTTAATACTAACTACTACTAGCTTAACCCCTAAATCATTTGCAAGTCTGCGCACATAATTTAAGCTCTTCTCAGAATACTCACCTATCCCTAAGTTAATATGAAGAGCAGCTACTTCAAAGCCTAACCTGGTAGAGAGCTTAGAAAGTACTGTCAGAAGGGTGGAGCTGTCCTTACCTCCTGAAACCGCAGCTAGCACTCTCTGACCCTTACCTATGAGCCCGTACCTCTTAATAGCTCTCTCAACTTTCCTCTCAATAAACTCTATGAAGTGCTCCCTACACAGCCTCAGCCTAGCGTAGTGAATTACGGCAACCGCCTTCCTCCCGCAGATGCTACACCTAGCCCCCTGAGACAACTCGGTACACCTCAATCAAGTCCCCATCAGATACAACATCATCCTCAGTAACGACCTCTCC
This sequence comes from uncultured Desulfurococcaceae archaeon, assembly GCA_964417765.1. GTDB lineage: Archaea > Thermoproteota > Thermoprotei_A > Sulfolobales > NBVN01 > B83-G16. The sequence continues at coordinate 19,760 of CAYQIX010000019.1, read as the reverse complement.
ATTCCTAACAACTACGTAGTCGCTGGGCTCCAGCCCTAGCATTTCCAAGATATCTCTCACGGTAATTCTGCCCCTGACATCCACTGACCTCTCCTCTCCACTGGGGTAGAGCTTCAACTTAGCAGGCACAGGCGCAGCCACCCTCCTCAATGTCATTATATAAAATATAAAGCATAATGTGCTGTCCTTGCCCGGTACCCCTCAGCAATGCCTAAACATTACCTGCCGCAACCACCGCATATAGCGGATGCTGATTCCCGACCTTGACAATACTGAAGTAAGTGATTTTGAAGCCCTTATAGATTAGGTAGCTTCTTAACTCGTTAAGCAGCTTCTTATCCGGCCTAACAATTATAACTGCTTCATGTCCTGGACTTAAGCTATCTATGAATTCCTTGAGCATCCTAGCTACCGCCTTATCGCTTACTTCCTTAACTAGCTTAATGTCAGGCTTTGGATGAAGTCCTTCAAGTACGGACAGCATGTAAAGTGTCAGTAGCGCTGGGCTGTTTTTGCTGACTCCTACAAATAGTGGTATTTCTGTGCCGTAAGACAGCTTAATGCTCCTTACGGTACTCAAGAATACCTCATTAGTAAAGCCATTAGTGCTCATGTACTTGTAAACCCCTATTAAGTTAGTGAAGGGCCACCCAGTTAGGAGCAGTGCTACAGCAACTACAGCAGCTATCGATACATGCCGCCTCCTAAGCCGCCTACTGACCCACACATATATGGCTCTAACTGACTCAGCTGTCAGTAAGTAAGTTAGCGGCAGGAGCTGCTGCAAGTAGTGCGGCCCCCAAGCAAAACCAAATGGATTTAAGGTCATGACCCCCTTAGTACCTACTGCTAGAATCAGAAAGCTCACTGCTAAGTAAGTAACCAGCGCCCTAGCAAGCTTGGACTTGACTGAGCCGTAGGCTACCAGTGAGATAGCTAGTGCTATGACAGCATAAAATGCTGGAGTAGAAAGCAGGTACGGTAAAGTAATTACTGGTACACCAGCAGCTAGTCCTGAAGCAAACTCGACTACGAGGAATGAGAGCCTCCGGAGGTACGTGGATAATGTGAGTCCACTGCTTAAGCCAGTCCACTTAGCGTGGAATGCATAAGTAACTGAGCCGAGAGGGACAGCTACATTGTAGATCACCATGTTTACGTACCCGGCTAGGAAGCCTGCTATCACGTACTTGAAGTTATGCCGCAAATCTGAGAGAAATCCGCGACCTAAGAGCAGGTAGAGAGCAAGCAGTAGTCCAGCGTAAGAAGCTAGTACTGAAGGATGCGACTGCAGTGCTAGGCCTAAGAATACTCCCGAGATAATCCAGTACTTTCTCTTACTTGATTCGAGCGCTACTATGAATGCATACACCGCAGCTAGGAGCAGTAGCGGCATCAAGCTCGCAGACCACGCTACGTGACTTGATACCAGGATGTGCATGGGTGAGAAAGCAAGTAGTATGGCTGCTAAGAGAGAAGTACTCCTGCTCTTAGTTAGTCTTAGTGAGGTAGCATATAGTAGAGGAATAGTCAGTACACCTGTTATAGCTACTAGTAGCCTGAAGGCAGAAACCGAATTTAATATTAAGTATGATAGTGCGGCTAAGTAGTTATACAGTGCGCCAATAAATGGTGCATTACTAGTTAGTGGAGTAAACCCTAGCTTAGCAATAGCGTAAGCTCTGAGGTCCTCACCTAGTTCATCGAATCTGAACACCGGGTACTGCATGAGGTAAGGCAGCCGCAGCACTAACGCTAAAGTAAATAGTGTTACGTGAATAATTAGGTCCTTAACTCGTGAGGAGATGCGCATGATCGCTACCTCAACTTGAGCTACTGGTCACTAGTTGGTCACACCTCATTCTCAATATTAAATAACGTGATCGCACAATATATTCTTCGGGTGAAGCACGTGAGTGGGCACGGAGAGGAGTCAGAACGTAGGGGGGGCAGGAGCGAGGACGCAGAGGAAGTAAAGGAGATACTTAAGGCAGTGTCTGAGTTCATAGGCAGCCTTAAGGAACCTATCAAGGAGCTCCTCGACACCATGATGTCATCCCTCGACGGGAAGAAGCTAGGTGAGGAGGTAGCTAAGTTCTACAGCGAGCTTAAGGAGAGTGGGATGCCTGAAGACATGATCGAGGAGATGGTGAGGGGGTTCTTCAGAAAGAAGCTTGAGGCAGCGCCAAACTTAGGGAGCTTAGTAGAGGCTCTGAAGAGTGCTGTCAGCAAGCCTCATAAGTGGTATGGTGGTCCAGCACTACGCGTCGAGAACATAGAGGAGAAGATTAAGCTTCTCGAGGAACTTAAGGAGCTTAAGCCAGAGAAGAAGGAGGATATTGATAAGGTCATACGGCTACTAAGAGGTATTGCGGAAAGGACGAGGAAGAAGGAAGAGGAAAGTAGTAGTAGCTAGGCATCTAAAGGCTTAATGAACTCAATCTCTGATTTTTACATAGAGAGTCTTTAAGCGCAGCTTCTTCGGTGGGAGCTATTGGAAGGTGATGTTGAAGAGAGGCTAAGCAGGCTTGAAGAGATACTTGTCAGGGTACTGGCTAGGCTCGAATCTATAGAGGAATACCTCAAGGCCTTAGGTATAAGCGATGACGTCCTTTCAAGCGCGTTCAAGTTGGTGACCACGTTCTCACTGCCTGCTGCAGCAGCACTCGAGGCATCTAAGCGGGCTATTGAAGCGATAAGAATCCTGGGAGGGGTTGACTCCATCAGTAAGTCAGTCATTGAGGTTCTATCAAGCTGTGAGGAGCTGAGTATCTCTGAGATAACGAGGCGTGTGAGAGCTCTAAGAGGGAGGGCGTCGAGGAGGATAATTAGAGGTAGGCTGAAAGTACTAGAAGCAAAGGGAGTAGTAGTTAATGTAGGTAGTAAGAAACCTAAGTACGTACTCAAGTCGTGCCTGAAGAAAGCAGAGAGCAGGTAGGGAGTGTACAGCATTGTCTAAATTAAGGAAGTTCTCTATAGTTATTGCAGCTGCTGGCTCGATCCTAGCTATAATCTGTAAGTTAGTTGCGCTAGGCCTAACCATGGAGCTGAGGACGAGAGTAAAGTTCTGGAGATACAGGAGCGCATTTAGGAAGGAACTCAAAAAATATGACTTACCTAAAGACCTAGCCAATGAATTAAGTAAAGAATATAGAAAGTACCTCAACAGGTGGATGCGTGAAGTTAGGATATCGAACCTACTTAAGTACATCACAAAAATCAGCAAGCACACGTAGAGCTAACGCAACATAGACAACGTTACACATACTTGCTTAAGCGAATCATATTCGTGTCCACTCACCTATGCCATACAGCCACTACTCCAGGAGCAGGTAGCTCTGACTTAACCTTCACCTTAACGACGTAGTCCTGAGTCACACCCGGCGGTACTGACACAGAGGCCTCACCTACAACTGACCCCGTACTTGAGTCAATGATGGTTACGTAGAATTTAGAGGGTATGCTACTGACGTCACTTATTTTTAGCAGGAAGTACCCGCCCGTATCTGGATATACGTTCTCCTCACTGTACTCAGCCGTCAACTCTACCTTAAGTCTAGCTATTCCTGTACGCTCAAAGTACACTATCCTAAGGGTGTGGGTCCCTGCAGCCAGCCGCTTAGAAGCAGCAGAGGATCTTGGGGCGTGGAGGCTCCAGTCCTCGAGAACTACCTCTCCATCTATTATGACCTTCACTCCGTCATCACTAACTACATTCAGCACTAGGGTGCATGCTCTGCTGAGGTGTATGCTCGTGTCGAATACGACGGCAAAGTAGTCAGTTCTCGGGTAATCTGCAGTGAAGAACCAGGGATCTGCAGGGTAGGAGGAGCTGTCGCTGAAGTCTATCTTCTCTACTCCGTATTCACCTATGAGTGGGAAAGCCCCACTCACTATGTCATCATATAGTGTGCTTAGGTCTGACCAGCGCGAGTAGCTAGATATGTCGTAGACTTTAGCGATGTATGTAGGGCTCAGCGCCTCCTCCTCACTCAAGTAAGTGATGCTGAAGTACATTCTAGCGATCCCGTAGTTTTCGTAGTATATCACGTCAATCCTGTGGGTACCAGCACTCAAGTACACTTCAGCTCTGTTCCACTTCGGCGCGTGCAGGCCCCAGTCAGAGATAACTGCTGAACCGTCAACGTACACTATGACTCCGTCATCATTCAGTGTCCTTATTAAGTAAGTCCCTTCCTTAAGTACTGTCACATTAATTACCCAGTGCGCAGCAAATGTATTTAAGTCGCTATGACCGTCCTGGAACGGCCATGGCTCACCTCCGTAGGTGTCTTTATAGCTGCTGAGGTCTATGTAGTCAATGCTTGACTCGTACCCCTCGTGAATGAGTGGTAATTTGTCATTCAGGACCTTGTTAGGGTCCGGTCGCGCTGGATTGTCACCTTGCGTGCTGAAGTACTTCCCAAATATCTTCAGCTTAATCAGCTCGCTGTACTGCTCCTCGACAGTAATGGATACTTTGAGCCTAGCTATGCCGTAGTTTTCGAAGTAGCATATAGTTACGTTGTGCCTTCCTGCATCCAGCTTAATTGATGCGGCATACGATGTCGGCGCCTGAAGCCTCCAGGACTTCAGGACCTCCTCCCCGTCGACGTAAATCACTATGCCGTCATCCACCACTACGTTAAATGAGCAGGTTCCAGGAGACCTCATGTAGAGGAAGCCCCTAAATACTGCAGCGAACCTGTCAGTCCTATTCAGTCCCCAGCTAGTGCCACCATAGCTCGGGTGGTCAGTGAAGTCTATCTGCTCGACAATCTCGGTCTTAATGACCTTCCCGTACTTGAGTATCTCACTTACCTCCGGTATGGTGGGGAGCCCGGTGATGTCGTAGAAGGTTGCGTCAAATCCGGTAACGGGCTCCAGCGGGGAGTGGATACTGGCTGCAGTAGGTATAATACCTACGATGCTCCCTACTGTATGTCCCTCCACCTTCACAGGGTAAGAAATCTTAGAGCTTATGCCATGCCCCGACAGCATTAACACGTAGTTCCCTGGCGGAATCTCGTCAGTAGGTACGATCACTGCAGCAACTCCACCTGCGGGAACGCTGACATAGATGCTGCGAGCAGCCAAGATTCTTGAGCCGTCAGCTGACACTATGTAGGCTCTATCGATAACTCCCGGTCCTGTACCTTGGTTACTAACATGAGCGACTAAAGCACCCCGCCAGTAGCAGCTTTCCACCACTAGAATTGGTTCACCGCTACTGTAAGTTGCGCGCTGTCTCACATAGCTCTGGATGAAGCTATATGTAGCTATGCCAGCTGCTATAGCAATAGCAACTATCAATACCACTGCTACTAATTGGCTGACACCGCACCTAGGAAGCACTGCGCTGAGGGTCAAGCCCTGCTTAGCCCCATTATTTTTATCTCTGCACTCCATCATAAAAACATAGGTCCTAATGTATGATATATTTTGTTTCTGTGAATCAACTAATTAGGCACGACAGGGATAACTTTAAGGCACTTTGACCAATTACTTCTCTTCTTGTAAACTTTAAATATGACCTCACGTAATTAATGAACAAGACATAGTAGGCAGGTGATTGATGTGCCGGAGGAGTTCGAGCCGTACCCATTCTTTATTAAGAAAGACTACGTCCCTGACCCTGAGAAGGACGTGATTGTTACGTTCAGAATTAAGCCTGCAAAGGGGTTCACCATAGAAGATGCTGCTGGAGGTGTAGCTGCTGAGAGCAGTGTGGGGACATGGACTACTCTATATGCGTGGTATGGCCAGGAAAGAGTTAACAGGTTGATGGGTAAGGCCTACTACTTCAAAGACCTCGGTGACGGGACCTACCTAGTGAGAATTGCCTACCCTGTCGAGCTGTTCGAAGAGGGTAATATTCCGGGCCTGGTTGCTTCAGTAGCAGGCAATATATTCGGTATGAAGAGAGTTGAAGGGCTGAGAGTAGAGGACATCTACCTGCCCTACGAGTTCCTCAAGTACTTCAAGGGCCCTGGTAAGGGCATAGAAGGTGTGAGGGAGATCTTTAAGGTATATGATAGGCCCATAGTAGGTACTGTCCCGAAGCCTAAGGTAGGGTACGTTCCTGAGGAGGTCGAGAAGCTAGCCTACGAGATACTTGCTGGCGGAATGGACTACATTAAAGATGACGAGAACTTAACGAGCCCGAGCTACTGCAGGTTCGAGGCTAGGGCGAAGGCGATAATGAAGGTGATTGATAAGGTCGAGAAGGAGACGGGGGAGAGGAAGGTATGGTTCGCAAACATAACTGCGGACGTGAGAGAGATGGAGAAGCGCCTCAAGCTAGTAGCTGATTACGGGAACCCGTACGTTATGGTCGATGTAGTTATTGCTGGGTGGTCCTCACTCACCTACATCAGGGACTTAGCTGAGGAGTACGGCATAGCTATTCACGCACACAGAGCTATGCATGCTGCATTCACGAGAAACCCATACCATGGAATATCTATGTTCGTCCTAGCTAAGCTCTACAGGATAATAGGCGTTGACCAAATACACATAGGTACGCCAGGAGTAGGTAAGCTTGAAGCTAAGGCGAAGGACGTCATAAGGTACGCTAAGATCCTGAGAGAAACGCACTTCGTGCCGGACCCGGACGACGAGTTCCACTTAGAGCAGAAGATGCATCATATCAAGCCAGCATTTCCTGTGTCATCAGGAGGGCTTCACCCAGGCACGCTCCCTGATGTCGTGAGGACGCTAGGGAAGGACATAGTGATTCAAGTGGGAGGCGGAGTTATAGGACACCCAGACGGACCCAGAGCTGGGGCAGCAGCAGTTAGGCAGGCACTTGAAGCTATAGCTAAGGGAATCTCACTAGATGAGTACGCTGAAACTCATAAGGAGCTGAAAAGAGCGCTTGAGAAGTGGGGCTTCGTAAAGCCTATATAATTGTTTTTCCCTCAAGGGCAGGTATCTCTGACCCTAAACTCGATACTTTCAAGGCCTTTCCTCCCCAGTTCCTCACGCACCATTCTCACACCATCGACCATAGACTTCAGCTTCTCCCTAGCTACGTCTCTGGAGAGAAACTTCATACCACAGTCAGGGTTTACGTAGATGCACTCAGGCTTCACGTACTTCATAGCCTTCCTTATTGCCCTAGCTATGGTTGATGGGTCTTCTATGTAGCTGCTGTGCACGTCTATGACGCCTAATCCTAATTCCTTATTCAAGCCCTCAAGCAGCTCTAGATCCTTAAACCCCCTGCTAGCAAATTCTAGCGTTAGCTGGCTCACCCTCAACTCGTCAAAGTATGGCTTAAGTAGTGTGTAGTTGCTGTAGCAGACATGAAGCCCTACCTTAATGCTGAGGCCCCTGACAGCCTCATTAATTGCTTCGACTCCTAATTCTACATCCTCAGGTCTAACAAGTAGTGAGGGCTCATCTATCTGAACGTACAGTGCGCCAGCCTCCTCCAGCTTCTTGAGTTCTGCGTTAATTATCTTAGCTAGGTCAAACAATAGCTCTTCCTTACTTCTGTAGTACTCATTAAATGACCAGTCAGCCACTGTTACAGGCCCTGTTATCGTCACCTTAACCACCTTAGCCTTAGCAACATTTCTTAAGTAGAGGTACTCATCAACTACTATAGGACCCTCATACCTCAGCCTATCTATGATTGCTGGCTTCATGGTATAGTGGTTGTTCCACACCCTGACAGGACCGTAGAATTTGAAGCCGTCCACCTTCTTCGCAAAGTACTCTATTCCTGGATCTCTCCTTACTTTACCGTCAGTAGGTATGTCGATTCCGAGTTCCTCTAGCTCTCTAACAACTATAGTGACTGCGTCATCGTGAGCCTCCTTAAGTAGCTTAGCACGCTTCCTGTTCTCATGGAACTTAAGGCCTCTGCTGAGTGCCTTCAACCAAACAGGCTTAGGGTAGGAGCCAACAAGTGTTGTGGGGAGTACAGGAAGTTCAATATGCATGTGCTCACCCAATCAGCCTACTGAGCGATGCAAACCCTCTCGCTGTCCTTCCTAGCCGCCTCAGCTTCCTAACAGCTATTACGTCGGGCAGCGTATCTAGTGGCGCATTGTTACCTATGTACACTTCCTTGACTCCCGCATCAAGTACCTCCTCTACCTCGGCTTTCATTACTAGGATCCTCTCGAGGACAGTGGTCCTCGAGTCAATCATGCCTAATGCTATCTTCTTAACACCTAACTCCTTAATCGCGCGTACTGGCGACTTAGTTGAGCGGTAGTCCATGCCTAAGAGTACGTTGTCGCTCAAGAGCAGATCACTCACTAAGTCGATTACCTCACCTAAGTCACCGAAGTACGTCAGCACCCAGGTAGGCTTTCCTAGGGATTTAATCAGCTCTAAGATCTCAGTGATGCCTGAGCGCTTGACTTCTTTACTCACGTTCCTGCTCGTAAGTGCTGGCTCGTGGAGCTCTATTACAGCACCAGGTACCTTACTAACGGTCATCTTAGCTAGGGGCTCAAGAACCGATGTCCTCCACTCATGAATTAACTCCCTTATGTCCCGGTAATGCTCATCTATTGAGTAAGTAGCTAGAGTTAAAGGACCAGGAAGCGCCTGCTTAATTACGAATCCTTCGCCGAAGACTTCCTTAGCTAGGAATGATGAGAGGTAGAGCCAATCAGGTATTGGCACGCTACCTCGCAACCTGATCTTCGACTTGATGATGGGTGCCTTGAAGAAGAAGGTGCAGTTGAAGAATCTGGTCAATCTTCCGGGCCTTACACCTTCAACGAAGCTCATTAGTGGATTGAAGAGATCGTCATACCTGAACATTCCGTCAGTGAATACCTCTATGCTGAACTCGCGGAGCATTCTGAATAGCTTAAGTGTGTGGTCACGTATACCTGACTCTAGCGCATCAAGGCTGACTCTTCCTGAGTAGTACCTGCTGTAGAGCTTAGCTAACTTGAGGTCCCTAGGGAAGGAGCCGTTTAGTGTTGCCTTAACGATTAGCGTAGCCCCACCTAAGAAATCATAGAGTCCTCCCATAAAGGCATTGCGATAGCGTATCACCTCTGGAGACACATTATTATGTAGTCTTATAAGGCAGTGAGTGATTGATGTTCGGTGTTAGATTAATGGGTAATAAGACCTATGAGTGTGAGGAGCCACCCTGCATTCACGTAATTGTTGACTGGAGGAGGAGGGCCTTTGCTGTATTCTTTGAGGACTCACTAGGAAATGTAATTCACGTACCATCAAGTAAGTTGATCGACGCGTGCAAGCAGGTGAGTGAGCTACTGAAGAAGAGGGTTAGGGAGGTGTCAGGCGATGAAGTAGATGAGCTAGCTAGGGAGTTCCTCGGCGCTGAGCTAGTTGAGGAGGGTGAAGAGTAGGTAATGAAGGTTTACGCAGGTTTCTTTAAGAATACCTTAGACCTCTACCCAGCTGATGCGTATGTAGTTATTGATGTACTTAGGTTCTCGACAACTGTATCGACAGCGCTTCACCTAGGTACTAAGGAAGTGATTGTTTACGCTGACTTCAATGAGGCTTTAAGAGCTGCTAGGGAGCTTAATGTCCCGCTAATAGCTGAGGTCGAGGGCTTCAAGCCTGAGGGAGCGGACCTAGACAACTCACCTACTGAAATATTAAATTACTTTGCGGGCGGCCCACCCGAGAAGCTTGTGATTAGGACGACATCAGGTGCGTTAATTATTGAGGAGGCTGTTAAGAGAAAGTTTGACGAAGTCGTTATAGGTGCTATAGTTAATGCTGAAGCTGTGGCCGAGTACTTAAGCAGTAAGGCTGTAGAATCCATAACTATAGCTATGGCTGGCTACAAGAGGAGCATGTTCGCTATCGACGATCTACTAGGTGCCGGAGCAGTAGTGACGGAGCTGGCTAAGGTTATGGGTAACCTAAAATTAATGACTGATGAGGCTGTAGTAGCTCACGAACTATACGTTAAGGCCGTAGAGGAAGGACGTATTGAGGAGTTAATTAAATCTGGGAGAGCTGGAAGATTCCTAGTAGAGACTGGGAGAGCTCATGACGTCGAGTATTCTTCTAGGCCGAACATACTGTCTGTAGTGCCTAAGCTTAGATCAGGTACCCGGTCAGTGATACCTGCCCACCATTAATGCTGGTTCGGGGAGATGCTGAGTAGCGAGCCACTTAAGTAATGCTGCAGTATTCAAATACGTGGTGCACTTACTTGCACGTCAGCATCATTGAGCGCGCGTGCGGCTCATTAATGCTCGACGTAGGCTGTGGCTATGGGAAGTCTACTAGTCTCCTTGAAGAAGTCTGCAGCTCCTTCGTTATTGGAGTTGATGTAGACTGTGAAAAAGTCTTTAAGGCCAGGGAGCTGCTCAGCAGCAAAAGTAACATAGACTTTATTTATGCAGATGCGTCGCACCTACCCATAAGGTCCTCATCCATAGATTCAGCAGCAACTATACTTACCTTCCACGAGGTAGAGGAGAAGATCTTCGACAGAGTTATAGAGGAAGTTTATAGGGTGCTTCAGACTCACGGAAAGTTCCTTGTGATAGATAAGGTCGTCTGCGAGTTCAGGAGTCCGTCAGAAGAGCTCACGGTCTTAACTGAACTAGCATATCACAAAGCAGTCGAGTATGTTCACGGCATACGTGCGTGGGGGGTTAGGAGAGCTGAGGAGCTCATTGCTAAAATCGTGAGCAAGACTTTACAGAAAAGAGCAGAGAATTAATAACTCTTGGGAAGCGCATTAGCTGGGAGGAGTTCATCAAGAACTGGGGCAGAGATACGTTGAGGTTAATGCAGGTAATACCTGGTGAAGCGAGGAGAGAGCTCGAAGAACTGGTTAATAGAATTAGGACTAACGTACGTAAGTATGGGTACGGACCTGCTAGAGTGATCGCAGCACTGTTCGTGAAGGAGGCTGCATAAAACTGGGGGGTCATGTATAGATAATACGTCTAGCATGAATTGATTTACGGTGGTGTTTCACGAGGAGATTCGAGTCACTTCCTGCCTCGCCAATTTCTCTATCTGATTTAGTTAGAGAGGTTGAGTTAAGGAGAGGTACCAAGGTTATCAGATTCGATGTCGCTGAACCTTTATTTCCACCACCTCATGAGGCTATTGAAGGTACTTTATGGGCTATTAAGTCAGGTCAAACGCGCTACACACCTCCGCGCGGCCTGCCTGAGTTAGTTAGCGCTCTTCAAGAGTACCTTAGGGTGAGTAGGGGCTTAGTCTATAGTGAGGATGAAGTAATAATTACTCCTGGAGCTAAGTTCGCTGTCTACGCAGCACTTAAGTCAGTCCTTAACCCAGGTGATGAGGTAGTCCTGCTGAGTCCCTACTGGGTTAGCTTTAAGTCCATACCCTTAATGCTTAGCGCTAGGGTAGTTGAGGTGAGGATGAAGAAGCCTTTCGGACTTGATGAAGAGTTCCTTAAGGGCGCGATTAACGCTAGGACTAAGGTAATAGTCATTAACACACCTCACAACCCTACTGGCTGGGTATTCACTAGGGAGGAACTTAAGGTAATTAGAGATCTAGCAGTAGATCACGACCTCTTCGTCATATCTGACGAAGTTGACTGGGCGTATATCTACGAGGGCGAGCACGTAAGTATAGCTTCACTACCCGACATGAAGGAGAGGACCATAGTTATCGACAGCTTCTCTAAGGTCTACTCAATGACTGGCTGGAGGGTAGGGTTTGCAGCAGGTCCTAAGGGAGTTATAGACGATATGCTAATTATTCAGCAACACACCGTTAGCGCACCAACGACCTTTGCTCAGTGGGGCTGTGTTAAGGTATTGGAGATGATTCTCAAAGACCGCACCTACATTAACTCGCTAATTGAGTTATGTAGGTCTAATAGAGACTACATAGTTAGGGAATTAGGGAGTATTGAGGGTATTGAATGCCCTAAACCGCCTGGAGCATTCTACATATTCCCTAGTGCTGAAGGCTTAGGAATTCATAGCGATATATTAATGAAGGAGCTTCTTGATTACAGCGTAGCGATAGCTCCGGGCTACCTCTTCGGTACTGAATTTAAGTACCACTTCAGAATATGCTACGCAATGCCTAAGGAAGAAGTTGTTGAAGGTATTGAGCGTATGAAGAAATACTTTAGTTCAAGAACTAAGCATGGCGGAACTTATAACTGAAAAAGCACAAGGCCCCAACATATACTTTCTACTTTCTAGTAGACTACATGGTGTACCAGGTTAGGTATCCTAACTAGAATAATTCTGGAGTAAATGGCTTAGATCAAACAGCTACTCCTTCAATAAGCATTGAGCAAACCTTAAAGGGATCGACTCCACTACTTCATGGATCCTGATTGAGGGTAGTCTACGCGTCATTCGCGCTAAATGCTGCTGCACTAGCACTTAAGCTCGCATCAGTCCTCACCTCAGACTCAGCTGCAGTAAATGCTGAGTTCCTGCACGCTCTAGGAGACTTCATAGGTTCAGGGCTACTTGCTCTAGGTGTAGCCATCTCCTCTAGAGCGCCGTCACTTAAGTATCCCTTCGGGTACGGCAGGTCCACTTACGTCTTCGGTCTACTCTCAGCTTCAGTTATTGGAGGGTTCCTCTTCACGCTCTCACTGCTTGAAGGTGTGAGGAGAATAACTACTGGAGGATTAGTTGTGAGCAGTACTAATGCGCTGGCTTTCCTGCTCATAGCTGCTGTAGCCGACCTCTCGGTCCTCGCTTGGGCACTCAAGAACTACCCAGTACACCGCGAGAACCCCGCACTTAAGGGGACCATAGTCGAGAACGTCGTCGATACTGTAGGTAATGCAGCGGCTCTGACCGCGCTACTGACTCTCAACCCGCTTATTGACGCTTACGGAGCCTTTGTAGTTTCAGCAATCCTCCTCATATCATCGATCAACCTGGGGTACAAGTACTTCAACGTATTAATAGGTAGGTCAGCACCCAAGAACGTGATCGGCAGGGCTATCAAGATAGCTGTCTCCATACCATACATAGTAGATGTAAATGATGTTAAGTCACTCATCATAGGGCCTGACAGCTACTTGCTAATCATGCAGCTAGAAGTCCCGCCGACCTTGAGTGCTGAGGACATTCAGAGGGCTCGAGACGAGCTAATGGAGAAGCTGACTAGGGCTGAGCCTAGGATTAAGTACTTAATAGCTGAGTTCGTAACGCCGAGGGACCCTCCAGGTACTTTTAGGAAACTCCTCAGTGAAGTAATTAAGTTAGGTGACTAGCACCTTACGTGTAGACCACAACCGCAGTAATTAGTGAGAGAGCTATAGATACATTCTCAACATCACCCACGCTCCTCAGCTTCTCCAGCTCTTTCTTCCCAAGTACCTTGAGTGGGTCTAAGTACACTATTACTGGTCTGCCCCTGCTCTCTGATATCCTCCAGTACCGCTTAATGTCACTCCTCACTTTACTCTCCCGCGCCTTGAGAGCACTGCTTAGCCTCCCAGGATCATCAAGTACTTCCTCACTCAGCGTTACCATCTCGATGTACATGTCAAGTACTGAGTAGTCAGCTATCCGCATGTGAAGCTTGTAGTCCTGAGTGCTTAGCTCCTTCTCTGAGAGTACCTCACCTATGCTTAGCTTCCTCAGCTTACTCACTACGTCATCACCTACCGCAATGATTGGTGAGATAAGTGATGAAGCAAGCACTACTGCCTCACTTAGCCCGTGCTCGCCAGTTACTTCAGCAAGTACCTCCGCCACTTTAGAGACTTCAGGGAGCGGATACGTGAACTTGAGTAGAGGCTCCTTAATCAGCTCCTCCACCCTAGGGTACTGCTTAATTAAGTAGCTAGGTACAGCCAGATTCCTGTACCTGAATCTCTGCTTCAGCCACTTAATCCCATTAATTACTGAATTCTCAGAGCCTGAACCAAATATTACTCCTCTTAGGTTCTTGACGTGAGCTAGGTAAGCTGAGAGCTTCAATTAATCACCCGCACGAAATAATTACCTCAGGTAATCTTAATACTTCCCTCGAATCGCTTTTAATACTGTCAAAAGTTTGTAGATTAGTAACAGCTTTTACCTTCTATTAATAAAATTTACTTGAAGTAATACTAGGTAACGTGAAGGTCGTAAGCAGTGCTAAGGTACCTGCGGCTGATGATGTATGAGAAGGCTCTGCGCGCCCTGGTTAGGGGCGGAGGGAGGCTAAATTACGCAGTATTCTCGTGCAAGAGAGGTGAGAGCGTAGCTAGCGTAGAAGTACTTGCTGAGAGAGATACAGGAGATATATGGGTGGGCATCCGGATACCTAGCAGTGATCTCGCACAGCTTAAGAAGTTGAGGGACTTTGTGAGCAGGGAGCTCAAGAAGGAATTGATTGCCGCTAACGACATGTATTGGGTGAAGTGCAAAGTTGAGGAAGCAATAATGATAATAGAAAAGATATTCACTGGGTTTTTTGAGCTTCCAGAAAACTATGACCCGCTGGTTGAGCTGCACATAGATGGTGTAGGAGACTTCATTATGGATAGACTATTCATCAAAAGAGCTGAGATACTGAGCATTAACTTACTGAGCTACTACAATGGAAAAGACATGAAGAGGATTAAGGTTACTAGGGAGTTCTTTGGGAGCCTGCGTAAGGATGAGATAGATAGCATAAGGTTTAAGTCAGGTGTTCTTAAGGCCTCAATGGAAGTTAAGTTACGCAGTGGGCAGGTAATCAAGTACCTAATACCTAAGAGGTCACTGCTTGAGTACAAAAAGAAGCTGATAGCACTAGGGTACAGCGTAGAAGACTAAAGTAAAAAGTTAAGTAAAATAGTTTGCTGCATCACCAGTTTCTAGTACTTACTTCTTTAAGGAGCCAGCAATGATGCCTATGATGAACCCTATAGCCACAGGACCTACTGTTAGTATCCCTAGAGTCGCCATTATGCTCTTAATTAGTGGGAGGACTTTCTGAGCCTCAGCACCTATCTTGGTTAGGAACTCATCTATGCTGCCACCTAAGCTCCACACAGAGAGTACTGAGCCTAGCACAAGGATGCCTAATAGTGCTAGAATGTACTTTATCACCTTAACTGAGAAGTACCCTAGCCCTAACCCCAGTAGGAACTGTATGAGTACAGCTATGAGTACTTTGGGATTCGATAAGGCGGCTGATATGAACTCTGGCAGCTCACCCTGAGTTACATTAGAACCTGCCGTCTCTGCTAAGCATACAGGTACCGCTATTATTGCTAGGCCTATAGCTGCGATAATTGCTAGCTCAAGGACCTTCATTTCAACACCACATAATATGTAGTACGCGAGCATTTTAAACTAGCACTACGTCAGCAATGCAGCATCGTGCGGAATTTATATTACTCACTACCTGCACCCCTATCATAGGGTGTGCGTTGCTTACTGCTGAATCACTGACGATGCTGCTCCTGTACGTAGCTGTGGTAGCTGCGATAGCTAGTGAGAAGGTGGATAGACTCTATGCTGTTGCTGCTGGAGCAGCAGCTACCCTCATACTCTCTCAGGTGCTGGGATTCTCGACTATACCTAAGCTACTCACCTACATCGACCTCGACGTACTCGGGCTGATAGTTGCTATGTCGATAATTAGCTGGTTTCTTGCAGACTGCGGCATAGTCGGTGTAGCTGCTAGCGCACTGAGCCGCCTCAGGAGTCCCGTGCTCGTAGTTCAGGCACTAGCCCTCACTTCAGGTTTAATCAGCATATTCCTCGAGAACGTATCTACGGTATTCTTGATAGCACCGACAGCCCTGGCAGTGTGCAACAGATTAGGGATAGACCCGATACCTACATTAATCTTAGTAGCTGTCGCGTCCAACATGGCTGGCTCAGCTACACTAGTTGGCGACCCACCAGCAGCTATCACGGCATCGTACCTTAATCTAGGTTTCGGGGACTTTATAGTAACTTATGGAAGGCCCTCAATGTTCTTCATGACCCTAATCCCCATGTTCGTAGCTATTGCAACAATCCCTGCCTACGTAAAGATCTCTAGAGGAGTTCAGAAGAACATTGCTGCGAATCCAAGCGGCAGCGGTCAGGGACTAGATGTTAGATATGTTGCTGCGGTGCTCGCAGCTCTAGCTGTTAAAATAGCTCTACTTACTGTGAGGAAAGAGCTAGGGCTTAGTCTATCTGCATGCGCTCTGCCGCCCGCTATCGCGCTGCTGCTACTGTACGGAAGGGGTAAGTTCCTTAGGGTACTTAAGGACGGCTTAGATCTTAAGCTGCTAGTCTTCCTAGCATCGATGTTTCTCATGGTGGGTGGGCTCAATGAGTCAGGAGCGATCTCACTTATCGCTAACTGGTTTACGTCAGTTGCTGGAGGCGATTTAGTGCTTACAGCACTGCTAATAGTGTTCGTGTCAGTTGCGGTTTCTGCATTTATTGATAACGTGCCTTATGTCGCAGCAATGCTGCCAGCTATATCCATTGTCGCTAGGGAACTGAGTGGCGGTCAGTACTTAACGGTAACTCTGGCATGGGCGCTCCTCATAGGTGCTACTCTGGGGGGAAACATAACGTACATAGGTGCATCAGCAAATTACGTGGCTGTGAGGATACTGGAGAGTAAGGGGAGGAGGGTGACATTTCTCAGGTTCATTAGGATAGGCCTTCCATTTACTTTAATTTCCGTAGGTACTGCACTAGCTATATACTACCCGGCCTGGCTGAGGCCCTAAGCAGCACAGTAGGCCTGTTTAAGAATTAAAAATTATTTATATATGGAGTGTGCGATATATACCTAACAGGTGCGGAATCGTGTCTTCGCTAAGGTATATCAGGATACCCTACATTGCATTAGTATTATTAATTATTGCAGCACTAGCAGCGCCAGCAGCATCAATAGCTAGCGCTGCAGAATTTAATTCAACTGCATACCAGCAGGTGAGTTCGGATACTGAGAATTTCATAATAGTCGTCAACAAGACGTTCAAAATGCCTATTGTCCTAAGTAAGATTAAGGGCTTATGTAAAATTAAGGAGGTTCACTCGGGTGCTGGCATAGTAATTGCTTCTGGACCTGCGTATGTAGAAGAGCTACTTAAGGAGGTAGGCGATGTAGCTATAGCTAAGGACTACAAGGTGCAGTTCCTCCCGCCTCCGCAGGAACTTAAGGCTGTCACGGAGTCCAGTAATGTGACGGCCGACCCGTACTTCCCCTACCAGTGGGACATGATGTACATTAACGCTACTCCTGACAAGGCGTGGTCAGTCACGCACGGAAGTAAGGAGGTTAAGGTAGCTATACTTGATACTGGGGTATGCTGGTACCACCCCGACATAGCGCCGAACTACGACTTCGAGCTGAGTACCTCATTCGTTAATGTATCCACTGTTGAGGGAATAAATGACACTTCACCCATGGACTACTACGGCCACGGTACGTGGTGCGCTGGCTGCGTAGCTGCTGCACTCAACGGCATCGGAGTAGCTGGCGTAGCACCTAACGTAACGATAGTTAATGTTAAGGTGCTTACAGCTGAGGGGTGGGGGTACTGGAGCTGGCTCCTAGAGGGCATACTCTACTGCGCTGACCACGGCATAGACGTAATATCGATGTCACTGGGCGGGTACCTAAACCTCACAGACCCTAACGACAGGGCTATATACCTCGCATTCATGAAGGCGGTGCTCTACGCCAGGATGAAGGGCTGCTTGGTAGTAGCTGCAGCAGGTAATGAAGGGCTGGATCTACTTGACACTTTCGCTAAGGACAAGCTAGTTGAGGTCCCTGCGATGCTCCCAAGAGTTATTGCTGTGTCTGCCATGACTGATAGGTACGAGCTCGCCCCATACAGCAACTACGGGTCGGGGGTCATAGATGTTACAGCTCCAGGCGGTTACTGGTACGACTACCCGAATGGTACCTGGCGGCTCCACTTATGCTTAAACTGCTGGAGCCCTGAGTCAATAGTTCTCCCAGCATACTATGTCTTTATGGCAGGAACAAGCGCTGCAACACCTCACGTAGCTGGTGTTGCTGCTCTAATCCTAAGCATCAATCACGATCTACCCCCATTCGTTGTTGAGTCAATAATAAAGCTCACAGCTACTGACCTAGGTCCAAAAGGCTATGACCAGTACTTCGGGTTCGGACTTGTTGACGCGTATGGTGCAGTTCAGTTCACTAAATCAGCTATGACTCCTCACATACACTTGAAAGTTAAGGCTAAGATAAAGCACTAAGAATGGAGGTAGGTGATAAAATACCAACAAAAACTGTTTTCATCTCAGCTCATCAGCCTACTTAGCTGAGTCAGTTAGGTGAACTTCTTTAGGATCTGCTAAAACCCTATAGTTAGGGGTGTGATTTGTGGGTAAGCAAGACCTAGAGAGTAGAATCACTAAGTGGTTCATAGACGAGGGCTTTGAAGTCAGGAAGCTAGCTGCTCCTCCTCAACTTAAGGTAGTCTGGGGGCTCGACATATACACTCCTCCCCCGCTCAGGGTCAACATAAAGGTTTTCCAGCCTATTCAAACTCAGGATAAGGTGGTCTTTCTACTCGGAGTAACCGTCGCTCCCGAGCACCGCAGCGCTATGAGTAAGTTAAGTACTAATGAGAAAGTGCGGTTCTCATCTAAATTACTGAGATCTCTGGTATGCGTGTGCAGCGACTGTGCAACAGCTCTGCAGCCGAACCCCATAGACCTACAGGCTATAACCGTTGCTAAGCCGCTGTACCTAAGTGAAGTAGAGAGTGGGGGGAAGGCCGTAGTAATGACTACTGTAGCTAAGTTGGTCAACTCGTTTCTAGCTATAATATCTACCTTTAATGAGGAATTTCCTGAAGCTTTTAAAGGAGGTGGCAGGAAGGAGCCTACGAGCACTACAAACATCTGACGCCTCAATCTAACTTCCCGCTAATTAGCAATTTACTGAGGAATTCATACTCCTTAATGCGATCTCCTAACACCTCTCTTAGCTTACGTAAGGTGCGGTTCACGTCATACTTCACCCTCCTTAAGTAAACTTCATTAGTGTCGGTCTCAATAACTGCGTACGCTGCACGAGGGTCTTCATCCCTCGGCTGCCCTACGCTGCCAGGGTTGAGAACTACTACATCACCCACAACCTTAATGAACTGGTAGTGAGTGTGTGCGACGAGAACGATATTGAATGAGGAGGCACCCTGAAAACCTAGTGCTTCCTTAAACTCATCTGTGCTGAGCCACGGGTACAGGTACCGGTAGAGTGGGTCGGTTGGGGCTGCATGAACTGACAGCACCCTAATGTTATCGAAGTACAGTTCTAGCTTGAGCGGCAGGTCTTTGAGGAAATTAATGCTTTCTCTAGTAAGAAACTTCTTACTTATTACCTCCCTAGTCATTACACTAACCCAGTGGGTTCTTGACCCGCACCTGCAGTCTACATTGAAAGCTACTGCATGGTCATGATTGCCTCGAACAGTAAAGCATCTGAGTCTACGCACAGTATCCACAACCTCCTCGGGTTCAGGCCCGTAGTCCACCAGATCTCCTAAGATGATGTAGGCATCAGCCCCATCAACATCACTTAGAACAGTCTTAAGAGCTTCGTAATTTCCATGTATGTCAGCTAGCACGGCGATCTTCAACTTTACGGCACCGAATATCTACTTGAGCGAGATCTAAAAGAGCTACCTAAACAATTCTAGTGGCAGCACTCTTAATTGTATTAACTAGTACTACAGCTATAGCTACAGCAAGAGCGACAGCAACTGCAGTGCCTATTAGCATGGCTCCGTCAGTGAGCGGCTTAGCTAGCTGCTCAGTGAGTTCAGGAGGGTCTTCAGGTATCTTCTCTAGCGGATAGTCCCAGCTACA
>CAYQIX010000018.1:0-23533 GCA_964417765.1 uncultured Desulfurococcaceae archaeon | reverse complement strand
GCTCCTAATATCTTTCTCCCTTAAAAGTTATCATGTCTGTATTAAGCTGAGCTAAGACCGCTGCAAGCGCCTCAATGGTCCTAACGCTGTAGACCCCCTGATAAGGTATGAAATTAATCTTAAATCTTACATTAATTTCCTTGAGCACGTCCTCAGCTAACTCATTAAAGTCATACTTGGGGTTTCCGAATAATAGAATTAGCCCTCCTACCTTAGCTATCTCGCTTATTAGCGCTCTCCTCAGCTTTATGTCACTATAGGGCATGCCCTCCTTCGTAGTGAGGACTATCAGCCCATTTAGCTTACTCAGTACCGAGGTAAGTTCATCCGCGCTGGAAGCTGATAGAACCCTATAACCTATATATAAATTTAGTTTGTCTGGATCTACTACTTCACCCCGTAGCGGCCTCCTCGATGTTATCCTCACCAGCACTCTAGTTCCAGGTCTTAATTCAGTACTTGCTGATACCCTACACTGCTCCTTATAACCTATATACGCCTTGCCAGTATACCCCCAAGAAGTAGTTATAACGCCCTCTCTTATGTCACCTAAAACTGGCTCTTTGCCTTCAGGATTATGGGTAGCTATATTTAAAGGTGGAAGCATGCCAACATATTTTAGTTCGGGAACTAGAGGCACTATCTTCTTCCTTAAGTAGGGAGGTATGACTAAGTAGCTGAGAATTATCTTTAGTAGCTCATAATCCTCTTGAGCTGATTTCCTGTCCTTGAATACCACTATATTATCTACTCTATACACGGCCAGAGTTCTCGCTATTGCTCCCGCTATTTCCGTCTTTTCTCTTAATGTAGGGTATATACTTAGATTTGATGAAGGAAGTACCACTGAGAAAGGATAATGCCTCCGCGGTGGTGGCCACTTAAAAATACTTCTCCTCACCTACTTACTTCTTTTTCTTACCCTTCTTACCTTTACCTTTCCTCTCCTGCTCACGCGTCTGCTGCTCAGCTCTTGTCTCTCCTATACCCATAAACAAGGTTGTTCTCTGTCTTCCACCCATTATCCCACCTCCTCTACTGCAATGTAGAATTAAGTAAGCGGAATTAAAAAAGTAATAGGTTACAGGTCATCATTACAGATATGTAGAGAATGCTCAAGTCACCTTATTAAGTCCTTAAAGCTAGTATTTTTGAATGATGTATTTGCCGAGTGCTGAGTCTCACTATGATGTAACTGCCGAAGGCTGACTTTAGCTTTTTAAACTTAAGTCCTAAGAGAGATTAGCAGTCCGTGGCTGCAGGAATCATTAAAGTATTTAAGAAAGATTTTAAGGTGATTAGACGGTTCTGATAGGTAGTGTGGTGTGGAATAGATGGCAAGGAGGAAATACTCAGCACCAAGGAGAGGTAGCCTCGGCGTAAGGCCTAGGAAGAGGGCTTCAGAATTCGTACCTAGGATTAGGAGCTGGCCTGAGGTAGACTTTGCTGAGCCTAAGCCGCTGGCATTCCTAGGATATAAGGCTGGGATGACTCACGTAATAATGATTGACGATCGGCCTGGCACTAGAACTTATGGGCAAGAAATACATGTTCCAGTAACAGTTATCGAGACACCCCCAATGCTCGCACTAGCTGCGAGATTCTACGTTCCCACTGCTTCAGGTCTTAAGTGCTTAACTGAGGTATGGGGTGACCTCCCTGAAGAACTTGAGATTTGGAGGAGAGTTAAGACGCTGTCTGTTAGTGAAGAGCATAGGAAAAAAGCTCTAGAGAAGTTAGAAGCACACAAAAACGAAATAGTTAGAGTGTCACTGCTTCTTGCATCACAGCCCAAACTAGCTGGTGGATTAAGCAAAAAAGTTCCAGACATAATTGAAGTTAAGGTTGGTGGTGGAGTTACAGAGTCTCAATTAAATTACGCACTTAATGTGATTGGCAAAGAGATAAAGGTTACAGACATTTTCTCTGTCGGTCAATTTATTGACGTGATCGGTGTTACCAAAGGAAAAGGCTTCCAGGGCGTTATTAAGAGGTTTGGAGTTAAGGAGCTACCTAGGTGGCATAAGCACCGAAAAGGAAGTAGACGTATAGGGTCAAGAAGCCCAACAATTGGTGCCATCAGCCCTGTGCCGCAGCCAGGTCAGATGGGCTTCCACAGGAGGACAGAGCTAAATAAGAGAATATTAATGATAGGTTCAGACGGATATAGTGTTACGCCAGCAGGCGGGTTCCCACACTACGGCATAGTTAGATCAGACTTCATAGTGGTTAAGGGCTCTGTGCAGGGACCGCCCAAGAGGCCTCTAGTGCTAAGGTGGCCTGTGAGGCCGCCATCATGGGTACCTGAAGAGCCACCTAAGATACTCTATGTAAGTCTTGAGAGTAAAATCTGAGGTGGTTGGCTGTGGCTAAGGTGGTAGTACCATTTAGGTTAGATGAAAAGAAGGTCCCTATCCTCAATCTAGAAGGTGAGGCAGTAGGCGAGATAGTCCTACCTAAGTTATTTAGCCTACCTGTGCGGAAAGACTTAATTAGGAGAGCTTTCCACTCAGCATTTACTGCAAGACTGCAGCCAAAGGGTAGAGACCCTCTAGCTGGCAAGAGACGTGCTGGAGAGTCGTGGGGCATCGGATACGGGCTTGCTAGGGTACCAAGATTAGATAATGGTAGAGCAGTATTTGCTCCAATGACGAGAGGCGGCAGATTAGCGCATCCTCCGAGAGTCGAGAAAGTGTTACACGAGCTGATAAACAAGAAAGAGAGAATTAGAGCGATCTTATCAGCGCTAGCCGCAACATCGATTCCGGAGCTAGTAAAGGAGAGAGGTCACGTATTCTCAGCTAAGTTCCTTCCTGTTATTGTAGTTAATGACATCGAAAATATATCAAGAGCTTCTGAGGCCAGGGAGGTACTCAAGAAACTTGGCTTGTGGGAGGACATAATGCGTGCATACGAGCGGACGCGCATAAGGGCTGGAAAAGGCAAGATGAGAGGTAGGCGCTACGTAACGCCTAAGTCACTTCTGCTTATAGTATCAAGGACTGACGCACCAGCACTAAAATCGTTCAGGAACTTCCCAGGAGTTGATGTAGTGGTACCCGATATTCTTAGCATTCTCCATCTCGCACCTGGTGGCGTACCTGGTCGGCTAACCGTTATCACTGTTGATGCGCTCGAAAAGATCAAAAGTAAGTATGAGGTGGTCACACCTTGATGGAAGAATCTAAAGTAATTAAGAGGGTCGTAGCAACTGAGAAAGCTCTAACATATATTGAGAACCACAACACACTAACATTCATAGTTGATATTAAAGCAACTAAGCATGATATAAAAAGAGCTGTTGAAAAGTTATTTGACGTTAAGGTAGCTGAAGTACGGACACTGATAACACCTAAAGGCGAGAAAAAAGCTTATGTGCGCTTAAAACCAGAATACAAGGCATCCGACATAGCAACTAGATTAGGTATACTGTAATGATATCGATGGGTGAGGAGGAATGGGCAAGAGGATACTCGTTCAGAGGCAGGGCAGGGGAACATCAACCTTTAGATGCCCAAGCCATCTTAGGGTAGCTCCTGCGCACTACCCACCACCCACAGACACAACATTAAAGGGTTATGTAGTTGAATTAGTTCATGATCCAGGAAGGATGGTTCCACTAGCGCACATTGAGCTCGAGAACGGCTTCGACTACTACATTCCTGCAGCAGAAGGAATGTACGTAGGACAAGAAGTCTACATAGGCCCTGACGCGCCGATAGCTGTAGGAAATACTTTACCGCTCAAGAACATACCTGAAGGTACAAAGGTTTACAACATAGAGTTAAGACCTGGCGACGGAGGCAAGCTAGCTAGACAGGCTGGAAGCTATGCCATCATACTTGGAAGGTCAGGGAGGTATACTATTGTCTTGCTACCAAGCGGTAAGCAAAAAAGCATCCTAAGCGATGCTAGAGCGACTATTGGTGTACCTGCTGGAGCAGGCAGAATAGAAAAGCCGCTACTGAAGGCAGGTGCTGCATACTACAAGTGGAAAGTAAAGTCAAGGAAGTGGCCGAGAGTAAGAGGTGTGGCAATGAACGCTGTCTCACACCCGCACGGTGGAGGGCATCACCAGAGCGTATCATTCCCATCTACGGTATCGAGAAATGCACCGCCAGGCAGGAAGGTCGGTCATATAGCTGCTCGCAGATGCGGCAGAAAGAAAGGTGCCCACTAACATTTTAATGTCCTTGATCTCGGCTAAGCCTTAATTTAGTAAGTCTTTTGGACTGCGAAGAGTCACGTAGCTTCACTGATTTCATCATTTCTCAGAGCTTACACCCTCGCTCATCGACAAAGCCTCACTCACTGATTTCTCTTCAAACGTAGCTATAAGTGATAATGCAGATGCCGTACATGCTTTGCTATGCCGTGCAGTATCTCTTAAGCACTTCCTTAATTATGTTTGTTGTTGACGCTATAGGCTCATCTACACGCTTAGATAATCTGAGTACTTCGCAGTGTATATTACGTCTTTCTAACTCTTTGATGAGGCTCTCCTCACTCACTGGCTGGTCAGGACCAAGAACTATTATATCTGGCTTAATAATCTCAACAGGTTTGTAGATGCTGAACTCATCTCCAAGTATTGCCTTGTAGACGTACTTTATTGACTCAATTATCTTTAATCTAGAGGCTTGATCTAGGATGGGCTTCCTGCCCTTAATTTTTAGCACATTATTATCTCTGGCAACAACAGCATAAACTAACCCGTACTTTGAGGATTCTCTTAGGTAGTAGATATGCCCTGGGTGTACTAAATCGAAAGTGCCACCAACAAGTACTTTCTTAGGCTTACTTCTTCTCCACTCAAAGCTCGTATAACCGAGCATTCTGAGGGAGTCAAGAAGCCCCTCAGCATACGAGATGCAGGCAAGCGCTGTCACAAAGTCACCTACACCGAAATAGTATTTAGAGTCACTTAGATAGAGCTCAGTCAACTTGAGCAGCTCCTTCTCCTTATCAGAACCCCTAAAGGTTTGCTTAGCCTCTGCTAGGGCTTTTTCAACCATGTCAATGTACGTCTTAACCCTAGCAGCTAACTCTTCTTTACTTACACACTCCTCTGCAGAACACATCACGTACCACCTTAAGCGCCTCTTCCTCCATAAAATGAAGTTTGGGTGAGGTAAGTATTAAGGTGTGAGGGACATCACCGATGTCACATTCTTTAAGTTCCTTAAGGGTCATTGGACATATCCTTGCCTTTGTAGAGCCTAAGGACGCGATGCCTATGCCTAGCCGCTCAGGTCTTATCACGCCCTCCCCTCGTTTAGACTCTACCTCGAATAATATGTCAATTGCTTCACTAACCTTCATAGCTACGCCTTTCTCTGCGTCTAATTCTAAGAGTAGGATAGTGTGGAGGTTTCTCGCGTCATTGTCCTTAATGACATCATACGGGTACTCATAGAGTATACCGTTGCGGGGATAGGTTATGGTGACTACTTTACCTATCTTATACACCATTAAGCCAGACATAGTTAGTGCTGTTGGCACTATGCTAATACCAGGGATTACCTCAAAGTCAAATCCATACTTACTTACTTCAACAAGTAATGCGATATGAGTTGTCGCAACTAGCGGATCCCCAGGAACTAAAAGTGCAACATCGCCTTTCTCAAGCTCCCGTATAATTACTTCAAAAGACCTCTCCTCAAGATCTCTCCTTGATAAAGGTATGACATCCTTGCCTATGATCTCTCTTATCTTCTCTCCATTATCTAGCAGTATTCCCGTATACTTATCAATAAACACCCTCTTAACGCTTTTAACCACATTCAGTGCCCGCAAAGTCATCAAATCAGGTGAGAAGCCTAAACCCACTAAGTACAACTTACCCATACTGCAGCACCACATACTTATGAAATATCAGCTTCTCTTTCAGTTCTTCCTCAGATAAATCAGTACTTTCTACTATCTTAGCTACTTCGCGTAGCAATTTCACAAGCTCACCTCTAACATCAGACTTAGCTTTCTTTACAACTGAAATACCATCCTGCTTAACAATTACCTCAGATCTTAACTTTAGGAGTTCACCATATGTTCGCGTCATAAAGTCACGTGCTGGAAGTCTACTCGAAATCAATACCTCAAATCTAACCCAGAGGATGAGCTCCTGCCCTGGCAAGTAATGTGTTATTATGTTTAATCCTTGGATGTACTTAAGCCCTAGGACTTTGAAACTAAATATCACGTAATTGAGGCCCTCAACATCAGCCTCAGAGAATGCTGCAAGCATCTCCTCGCGCTCTATGAGGTCTCCTAGATTACTAATTATGTAGTCGAGTTTAAACATACGTCCTCACCAAGACTAGGGCTGTTAATACCTGCAAATACGGAGCTAATAACCGCTATTACCAGCATGAACCCCAGAAAAACTTAACTTTAGCAATATAATTAATGCTGGTAGCAGGGTATGGACGGAAAATTAGATCTAAAGTCATGGCTTAGAAAGGCAAGCAGACTCTCGTTGATTAGAGTTGATGTAGAGAGTGAAGAGAATGTAGTTAAGGATTTCCTAAGAATAATAGAGTTCTTTAATCAATTGCGTGAGGTCAACGTCGAAGGTGTAGAGCCGTTGTTTATGAATCCTGTAAGTGGTTATGTCGCTCGTGATGATGTGCCTATAGAATGCCTCAAGGTGGAGGATGCACTATTGAATGTAAAGGAAAAGGTTGATACCTATGTTAAGGGACCGAGAACCCTATGAGGTAGTTTCTAATGAAGTTACCTCTAACCATAGCAGAACTTAAGAGAGCTGTCCACGAAGATCCTACATTCCTCTTAGAATATATTGAAAAAACATATGAAGTAATAAGTAGGATTGAACCAGAAGTAAAGGCATACATAACATTGAAATCAAAGGAGGAGGTGCTTAAGGAGGCTGAGGCAATCATATCTAAGATTAAAAGCGGGAAGGCAGGAGTGCTTGCAGGCTGCCTAATAGCTGTTAAAGATAATATAGTCACCAAAGGAATAAGAACCACTTGTGCTTCTAAGATGCTCTACGACTTCATACCACCATACAGTGCCACAGTAGTTGAGAAGCTGCTAGGTGAGGATGCTATAGTAATAGGTAAGACCAACATGGACGAATTCGCTATGGGATCAACAACAGAAAACAGTGCATTCTACCCGACTAGAAATCCATGGGATACTAGCAGAGTTCCGGGCGGCTCATCAGGAGGTAGTGCAGCTGCTATCGCTGCCCTAGAGGCGACAGCGTCTCTAGGATCCGACACCGGTGGTTCAATACGTGCACCTGCAGCATATACGGCGACAGTGGGTTTGAAGCCTTCTTATGGATTAGTCAGCAGGTACGGACTAATAGCATATGCTAATAGCTTAGAACAGATAGGCCCTATAGGTAGGTCTGTAAGTGATGTTGCCTTATTACTCGATGTTATTTCCGGTTTTGACCCGCGCGACTCGACCTCAGTTAAGGAATGCTCGCGCGAAATATCTTACAGCAAGTGTGTGGAGAAGGAAGTAGAGAATAGAGTTAAGGTAGCTGTTGTCAGAGAAATGACTTCTGAGGGTATAGAGCCACCTGTTAGGGCGGTCTTTAATTCTGTACTTAGTAAGCTTGAAGCAAACGATTTTCATGTAGAGGAAGTAGCCATACCTGAATTAAAGTACGCGCTACCTACGTACTACATTATTGCTACAGCCGAGGCAAGCTCAAATCTTGCCAGGTTTGATGGTCTGAGATATGGCTATCATACCCCAGTTGAGGGTAGATCATGGTATGATGTCTTCTCTGACGTCAGGACTGAGGCTTTCGGGCCCGAAGTCAAGCGAAGAATTCTTGTTGGTTCTTTCGTCTTGAGTGCTGGCTACTATGATGAATACTATCTGAGGGCATCAAAAGTGAGGAGAATAATAAGAGACAAGCTCCTCAAGGTTCTGAAGAACTTCGACGTAATTGCGTCTCCGACAATGCCCATACTTCCACCAAAGTTAGGTGAACGTATTGCTGACCCACTAAAGCTCTACGCTATGGATGTGAACACCGTACCAGCAAATTTGGGTGGCTTGCCAGCAATTTCACTACCTGCCGGGTTCGTTGGTAATTTGCCAGTTGGACTTCAATTAATGGGAGGTATGTTCTCCGAATGTAAACTGCTTACTATTTCGAAATTTATAGAGGATATGCTTGACATAGTGCCTGCAGTTCCCGAGATGGTGAAAGCATATGTCTGAAGAAATTAAAGCTAAGATAGGACTAGAAATACATGTACAAATAACATCACTAAAAACTAAGCTGTTCTGTTCTTGTCCTTCCGACTACCGCGGTAAACCACCTAACACTAACGTATGCCCTGTTTGTCTAGGGTTGCCGGGAGCGTTGCCTGTGATTAATAAGCAAGCAATTCGTGAAGCCTTGAAAGTAGCGCTAGCACTGAACTCGCAAGTAAGTAGACTGCTTGTACTTACCCGCAAGCACTACTTTTATCCTGATCTACCCAAGAACTATCAGATTTCTCAATACGATGGCGTAGGCTCGCTACCCATAGCTAAGGGAGGCTTCATTAAGATTGAAAGTAACTCCTCAGTCAAGGTAGTTAGAATTAGAAGGATAAATATAGAGGAAGACCCGGGAAGAATAGTGTACCCGACCGGCTCAATGATTACCAGCCCCTACACACTTATAGATTACAATAGATCCGGTATAGCACTCTTAGAGATAGTGACTGAACCAGACATTGAATCACCACGGGAGGCTAGGTTGTTTATTGATAAACTCACATCTATATTGGAACATCTTGGAGTTACGAACCCGGAGCTAGAGGGAGCTGTAAGAGTAGACGCTAACGTCTCTATTGAAGGTGCTGAAAGAGTCGAAATTAAGAACATAGGATCGCCAAAGGATGTTGAGAAAGCTTTACTCTATGAAATAGCTAGGCAGGCTGCTATTATTAAGTCCGGTGGCAGGGTTGTGCGTGAAACTAGGCACTGGGATAAGACCAGAGGTATTACAGTAAGTAGTAGAGCTAAGGAGCTCGAGGAAGATTACAGATACTTCCCAGATCCAGATCTACCGCCAATACCTATCACTAATAAACTTATTGAAGAGGTGCGAAGAACGCTTCCCGAGCTACCTGATGATAGAATAAGTAGGTTCGTGAAAGAATACGGCTTATCTAAGTACTTAGCACACGTTATAGTTATTAGAAGTAAGGTACTAGCTGACGCATTTGAGTGTGCTGTAAGAAAATGTAGTAGTGCAGATATTATAGCGTCGATATTAGTTAACGAATTTTTAAGATGGATAGACGAACTTAACCTAACGATTGAAGAAGGATTAAAAAGACTAACTACTGATAGGATATGCAAGTTAGTGAAATACCTCAAGGAGAAGAAACTTAGCTCCAAACTCCTCAAAGAGTATGTTAGGAAAATGTTATCTGAAGGCGTTGATCCTGATGACCTAATAACAATGGGTTACACAAGCATTGTCGACTTAGAATACCTAAATAAAGTAGTGGAAGAGGTATTCAAGGAGAATCCGAAAGCTGTAGAGGACGCTAAGATGAATCCGAAAGCTATTAATTACTTAGTTGGGCAAGTTATGAAAAAGACTAAGGGTAGGGCGGACCCGCAAATAACATACAATTTAATTCGTAGGAGGTTAGAGGAGGTTAAGTAAAATGTCACTCAATACCTTAAGTAGCATAGTGTCATATGTGACAAGCCTAGCTGAAGACGCTGAAGGATTAACCAGCAAACTTAATGAATATAGGGATTTGCTAGCTAATGAGTTGACTAAGAAGGGTAAGGTCCCTATATTGAAGCCTCCTTCGCGCTGCATTATTATAGGCGATATACATGGCGATTTAACAACACTTTCAAAGATTCTTACGCGAATCACGCTGCATACTCTAAAGTCAGGGGATGCGCTGGTAGTGTTCTTAGGAGACTACATCGATAGAGGTCCTCATCAGCTAGAAACATTACTTGCTGTTCTTGAGCTTAAGTTTAGATATCCTGATATAGTCTATGCGTTACGAGGTAATCACGAACCTCCAAGATACTTGATTCCGTCACCTCATGACTTCCCGGAAGAGCTTATTATGAGATTTGGATATAGTAAAGGCATACAGCTATATGACCTGTTCATGGAAATATTTGATGTACTGCCTCACGCTCTAGTAATTGAGAGGGAAATTCTATTACTTCATGGAGGTCTACCGACAATTACGTATAAGCGAGCGAGTAGCATCCATGAGTACTTAATTGGAAAGAGTGCGGCCGAACAAAATCTCATACTAACTGAGGTTCTATGGAATGACCCTATAGATCATAATATCGTCTCCTTACCATCACCTAGAGGTGCTGGCTATTTATTTGGAACTAAAGTTACTTATTGGGCTCTCCACAAGTTTAACTTAAGAGTAATCGTGCGAGGTCACGAGCCAGCTAACATGGGGTATAAGCTAAATCACAATAAAAAGGTCATTACCCTGTTTAGTAGGGTGGGTGCACCGTACTATAATGCTAGTGCTGCCTATATGGACCTGGACCTGACCTCAGATCGTTGGTGGGAGGAGCCGGAGAAGTTCATAATCACCTTGAGTGACGAGTCATAAGGTCATTAAGTAAACAAATCAACTTTAAAGACCCTCGGGGCATTTCTTAGGGTTGGTGGTAGAGTGAGTAAGGGTGCGCACCTTAGTAATGATGAAGTAAATCAATTGAAAGAATTGCTAGCTGTTAAATTTAGTGATGAGGAGCTGAGAGCGTTATCTGAGGCACTATCTGATATGCGTAACGAAGTCACTGTATACACTTTTGTTGACGACAACTGCACTTTCTGTAATGAAGCCGTAGAGCTCATGAATATCCTGTCTAGAGCTAGTCCACGCTCTAATCAGGAGAACCTGCTTAGACACGTGATTATTCATAAATCTAAAAATATGAAGCTATTTAATGAGTTAGGCATTGAGAGAGTACCTACTATAGTGCTCCTTGACGGTGCTATACGCTATGTAGGCGTACCAGCAGGTGAAGAAATACGTGGCTTGGTTGAAACAATTATACGAATAAGTACAGGAGATTCTGGATTAAGTAAGGATGTAGTAAAGAAAATAGAAAATCTTGACTGTGAAGTAGGAATAAAAATTATTGTAACACCTCTATGTCCTTATTGCCCCTATGCTGTTTTACTAGCTAATATGGTGGCACTAGAGGGCTTCAAAATGAATAAGAAAATATCCGTTGAAATTGTAGAAGCATTTGAGAATCCTGACATTGCAGATTCTTACGGCATAACCAATGTCCCAGCAATAGTAGTCAATAATATTTTAGCTTATGTAGGTGTACCATATGAAAACGAATTTATAGAGATTTTAGAGAAAGCATGCCAGGGACAATAAGTACGTGGACGTGCTAAAGAATTAGAGAATTAGCAGGTTGCGGGTTTTAGTATTCACACCTTTTACAGTCTCCTATGCTACCTTCCGGCAACGAGAATCTTGCTATTCTAAATTTCATTCCTATTCTCTTTGCTGACGTCCCTGAGCCCCTTCTAACAATTTGATTGCCTATACTAACTTCTCCCTCTACTTCCTCCTCAGCTTCGCTCACTATATCCTCCCTTACTCCCTCCTTCAGCATCTTCTTTGCCATCTTTATGCCGAAGTGTATTACCTGCCTTGCTTTACTTCTGTCTCTATATATTGTAATTCCCTTGCACCCGAGCCTCCATGCAAGTAGGTATACTTCTTCAACATCTCTCACCGAAGCCTCATATCTCATGTTGACAGTCTTACTCACTCCTGCATCAATCCACTGCTGCCAGACTGCCTGATGAAGAACGTGCCATTTGGGCTCAATATCGTGTGCTGTTCTGAAGAGCCTTCTCAGTGGTTTAGGAATGAATGGGTTATCTACTATTGTACCCTTCTCAGCTATTGCCTTAATCACCTCTGGCTCATCTAAGCCATATTTTCTTAAATGATCTAAGAATAATTTATTCACCTCGATGAACGTACCTACAGTTACTACCCTAGCGTACGCTAATGCGAAAACAGGCTCGATAGATGATGACGTGCCAGCTATTATAGAGATTGTCCCTGTCGGTGCTATCGATAGTAGTGTTGCATTTCTTAAACCATACTTTCTCATCAACTCTTCGATCTTACTCCAATCAACTGAAGGCCTATTCTTAATTAGCTTCTTAACTCTTTCTGAGGGCTCCTCATCAATACCAGCTATCTTAGTTATGTCACTAAGGCTCATCACTGTATGCCAGTATGGCCTGTAGAGCTGAGCGTCCCAAGCAGGGAAGGTGCCTTTCTCTTTCGCTAATTCTATGCTAGCTAGATAAGCATTATATGCTATCCATTCAGCTATACAGTATCCAAGGTGTATAGCATCTACTGAGTCGTACGGGATCCCCAACTTTATTAGCATGTGTGCCCAGCCCATCACACCAAGACCTATTTTCCTAGCTCTCTTAGCTGCTAGCTCAAGCTGCTTAATGGGATACTTAGACACTGTAATCACATTATCAAGAAATCTTACCGCGATCTTAACGTCTCTAGCCAGTCTTTCCCAATTTATAGATCCGTCTTTATCCACATACTTCTCCAAATTAATACTACCTAAGTTGCAGGATTCCCATTCTAGGAGAGGCTCCTCGCCACATGGGTTGCTTGCTTTAATTTTACCTAGGTACCATACCGGGTGTCTCCTGTTTATAGTGTCGATGAAGAGTAGCCCCGGATCACCCCCTTCCCAAGCAGCGTGAACTATCTCCTTAAATAATTCACGAGGATCTACGTACTCCGTTATAGCACCCTCAGCTTTTGCTATAACCAATGCTTCATCCCAAGTGATTATTTTTGACTTGTCAAGCGATATGGAGCCTCCACTAGTTTCTAATTCATTTATTATTACTTCCTGAACCCACTCATCATCTATGTAGTATCTGGCCCATGCTATTGCATACTTTCTTGAGTCATTACTCCCATCGACGGAAGTCTTTCTTGGATTAATCAGCGGCACTGGCTCAGCTGCCTTTAGAGCTTTCATGAAGTAGTCATATATGCCTACGGAAATATTAAAGTTCTGTAGGTACATGTCCTTGAACTCCCCTGTCTTAGCTTTAATGAACTTCCTTATATCAGGGTGCCAAATATGGAGAACACCCATATTAGCTCCTCTTCTTCTTCCGCCTTGCTTTATTACCTCTGTATTTATGTCAAATATACGCATAAATGATAGTGGTCCTGAAGCAACTCCTGCGGTTGAGGCCACTATGTCGCCCTCAGGCCTGAGCTCACTGAAGTCAAATCCTGTACCTCCTCCCTGCTGGAATATTATTGCCTGAGCCTTAACGGCATCATATATTCCTTCACCGTTTTCTGTTACCATTGAATCTCTGACCGGAAGGACGAAACATGCTGAGAGTATACCTAACTTTGTACCTGAGTTCATTAGTGTTGGTGAATTAGGAACAAATCTAAGGTCTGAGAGCACTTCATAAAATACCTTAGCCCAATAGTCTCTGTTGGTCTCTTCAGCTGATGCTATGTGCCTAGCGACACGCCAGAAGAGTTGATTGGGTGTCTCAATAAATCTACCTGTCCTTGGATCCCTAAGTAAATATCTTGACTGAAGTACTCTTAGAGAGAAGTATGATAACTTTATATCAACTTCGTGGAAGTTTTTCCATCCTTCTTTACCGTAGACGTCGTTATATATTCTGGAAAGCACATATGCTGAAGTTGCTCTCTCAAACTTGGGCTCCTCAACTATCTTGCTAATAAGTATCCTCTCTACTCTATCCGCTATTTCCATACTCTTAATTTTCGTCTTATTCAGCTCGCTCAGCTCACTGATTATTTCTTCAAAAACTTCATCCATGTAGCTGAGTAAGTCGGCATACTCGAGGGCTTTGGCTATTGACTTCCTGAGTTTCTCTAACGCGAACTTCTCCTCCCTTCCATCGCGTTTAACTACTATAATATTCTCAAGTTGCACCCCTAAGACACCGTAGACTTACTGATGAAGCTGGTTAAATATTCCAGCTTATGTTGTTTAAGTAGCTAACTAATTTATGAGGGTAATACCGTATTCGATACAGTAACATTACTTAACTTCAGCCTTCAAAAGAGCGTTATTACTCTTAAAAACATTAAAACATGTAAACTTAATGAAAACCGACCTTATACTGCCTTAAATTTATTGTACCAGCTTTCGTAGACCTTAACTAAGTCCTCACTGACGCTCGGTTTCCTACCCTTAAGTACTTCCATAAAGTCCTCCCATGTAATTGCTCTCGCTTCACCTACACCGCGGTTCTTCTCAAATAGCTCCTTCACTGTTCTAAGATGTGCTGCCATCACTATATCCTTAATATCGCTTCCAGTATACCCTCCTAGTACGTCCGCTAATTTGTCTAAATCTAAGTCTGGTGCGAGCTTTAGATTCTTTGTGTAGAGTTTAAGTAATTGAATACGTGCTTTTTTGTCAGGTAATGGGACATATATTCTTTTCTGGAATCTCCTTATGAATGGCTCATCTAGTTTCCACGGTTTATTAGTTGCTGCTATGACATATATAAAGTGCTTTCTACTCTTGTCGGGTAGGCCATCCATTTCCTTAAGGAATTGATTCCTTACTCTTACTTCACCGCCGATTTCGCTAGCATAAGTACCAAGTAGTGAATCAACCTCATCTATGAATATTATAACGGGTTTACCTGATTTTGAGTACTCACGTGCTTTCCTGAATATAAGCGCAACTCTTTTCTCAGCTTCACCAAGCCACTTAGACATTATACTTGCTGCATCAACCTGTATGAATACGCTGTCTATTTCATTAGCTACCGCAGCAGCGAGCAATGTCTTACCGCAGCCAGGAGGACCAAATAGCAAAATCCCCCTTGGCCACCCTAAAGGAAATAAGTCAGGCCTTTTTGTAGGATATATTATTGCCTCCTTTATCGCTTCCTTAGCATGCTCCAAGTCTGCTATATCGTCGAAAGTAACCTCCGGCTTTTCCTTAATTATCAGATCCTCTACTGAAATGTCTGAAGGCGACGCGCCATGAACAGGTAGCATTGAATTCCTCAGGCTCTCTAAATCAGATATTCTCTTCTCATAGTGTTTTATCCACTCTTTATACACGGTCACTAGCCCATTGTCAGGATAGAGCTGAATGATCTTCTTCAATATCTTTACTGCATTTTTGTAGTACTTTATTGCTTCGCCGAAATTACCTTCTCTGTCATGCCTTACTGCTTGTATAGCGTAGTGCCTAGCTATACCCTCTAGGTACTCTAGTGAGTTGCTCATCCCCCTCCCCTAGGGGTCGCTGATTAAAATGTTATCTTATTCATTTCCTTGAGTCTATTTAATGCTTCCATTACTTCTTCCTTAGTTACACCTAGCGCCTTAGCTGCATCACTGATATCTATGAATCCTCCGTGCATAATTATGTATTCCAGTACCCTCCCTTCAAGATTTTTCCTAGTAACACTCCTTACCTTAGCTCTGTGACGCATAGGCTTGCTACCTAATTGTACACCCTGGTTTGGAAGCGTTATTCCCTTAATAGTTACCATACTTGGCTTAGGCGACCTTATCAATGAAATAGGTGGCTCAGGTAGTTGCTTAGCCACTCTTTCTTCAGCCATGCTCTCTAGTTCCTTAAGGAACTTAACTGCTTCTGGTGAGTAATGGATCGCTGAGGATGGCTCAGGGCCTTCGGTGCCTGTAGTCTCTGCTATGACGCTTCTGGCTTCGCTCAATATGGACTCAATGCTGTACGCTAGGCTCGGCATCGCATCTCTTACATAATCCTTAGTCATGCCGAGCAGAGCTGTCGCCTCTGCCATGACTGACGTCATGCTGGAAACATCCTCAATCGTCTCTAACCTGAGCTTAACCTGCACTAATGCCATTTCTGAGACCGTTAATTTCTTTAATATTTTCCTTACTTCGAGCATCTCATTAGCGTAAATAAGTGCTCGGTCTCTCTCACCTTTTATGTAGGCATTTATTGCGCTTCTCATTAACTTGTTGTACCTATTTCTTAGCTTCATCAAGCTGTTCTTTATTTCCTCGATAGCTGTTTCTAGCCGCGCTATCAATGTAACTATTGCCTTACTCTTACTTAGCTTCCTCTTGCCGCCAATGTCAAATATTTTAAGAAACCAGGAAAAACCACTTCGAGATTCACTCGCAAATATTGACGGCAATAGACCCACCCTTACTTGCTTGATTTAGGTCTCCTTAAGTCTCTATTATCTGCACTTGTATAGGGCTGCCCTGCTGAGGTATCTGACTCTCCTGGACCTTCTTTTCAGTCTCCTCAATTATTCTTGCCTCAGATGCCTCTGACTCTAGCTTGCTTATTCTCTCAATGTGTCTCTCAACGTCTTTCTTCTCATCAGTGTGTCTTGCCTTAGCCGACCTGAGGAACTCCATAGCTGACTTGTAAGCCGATTCGCTTACTTCGTTGCTCATGTACAGCATCATTAGGTTCGCCATATCCTTCTCTAAACGTATTATCTGATCCTCTAAGTCATTTATCTTCCTCCTAAGTGTTTCCTTTACCTTCTTTACCTCATCCTTTAGTACCCTGAATTGCGCCTCTAGAGTCCTCTTCATTTCCTCGTATGCGTGTGTAGGAATCATTCCTTTCCTGTACAGCTCCTCAAGCGACCTCATTCTCCTCCTAACTCTGTCCAGTCTGTTCTCTACATCTAGAGCCTTGACTTTCCATTGAGGGATGATAACAACACCATCAGGTGTCAGCTTAATTCTGCTTGCGTCAATCTTCTCGAAAGTAGTTTCACTAATAGCTACATCTACTGATTCAACCTCGCCAGTAACCTGAGTATATGCTGTTAGGAGCTTGCCTACAACCCTACCATATTCATCTTTTGCGTTTTGTCCTAAGTATTTTTCAATCTGATCTATAGTAATGACCATACATCACACCGCAGTAAAAGTCTCTGACCACACTAAACTTAAAAAGCCTATACCCAATTCCAACCGTAATATTTGTCATATCGACTAAATTACTTAATTTTAGAACTCCGTAATACTTACTCCTAAACGTTAGCTTGTATGCCGGTTAGTTTTATTTAAATTGATATAGTTTAATTACCCAGCTTAACTAATACTTTTAAGTAAGTTATGGTGATTTAGATGTTGAGAGTGGATGAATTTACCATAAAGTATGTTAGGGGGATCCAAGTACTTGATTCTCGCGGTGACCCGACAGTAGAGGTTACTATAATTACTGAGGCTGGAGGTATTGGTCGCGCTATAGCACCTGCAGGTGCTTCAAGAGGGCGTCTAGAAGCTACGGATTTACGCGATGGGGGGAAAGACTATGGAGGTAGGGGCGTCCTTAAGGCTGTAGAAGCTGTAAATAAGTATATCGCCCCCGCAATCATAGGAATGAGCTCATTTGCATACAGAACAGTAGATCAAAAAATAATAGAATTAGATGGTACTGAAAATAAAGCAAGACTTGGAGGTAATGCATGTACCGCCACATCACTAGCTGTGATCAATGCCGCTGCGGATACTGCCGGGCTCCCTCTCTTTCAATTCATAGGTGGCTCCAGAGCCAGGACACTGCCTGTCCCTCTAATGAACGTAATAAATGGTGGTGCACACGCAGGAAACAAGTTAAGCATTCAAGAGTTCATGATAGCGCCTGTTGGCGCTGATACCTTCTGTGATGCCGTAAAGATCGCTGTTGAAGTGTATAAATCACTTAAGGAATTACTCAAGACCACATACGGAGCAACTGCTATCAATGTCGGAGATGAAGGAGGGTTCGCACCTCCAATGGCAGCAACGAGAGATGCGCTGCGAGCTCTATATAAAGCAGTTAGCGCAGCTGGATACGAACCAGGATCAGACGTGTACTTCGCATTAGATGCTGCAGCATCACACTTCTATGATTCAAGAGAAGGAAAATATTTAATCGATGAAAAGAAACTCGAGCCCCCAGAGCTTGTTGAGTACTACATTGATATTTTCAACGAATACCCTATTAAGTCAGTAGAGGATCCGTTCTCAGAGGATCACCCAGAGTACTTTAAGATCCTCAAGAACAAAGTAAGAGGCAAGGTTCTCATAATAGGTGATGACTTGACGGTAACGCGTGCTTCAAGAATCAATAAGTTCATTTTACAAGAAGTGATTGATGGGGCCATTATCAAAGTAAATCAAGTCGGAACATTTAGTGAAGCTGAGGACAGCATAAGAGTACTATTGAGTAACGGACGTAAAGCAATAGTGAGTCACCGGAGCGGTGATAGCGAGGATGCTACTATAGCTCACATAGCGGTGGGCTTTGAGACAGGACTGATTAAGTCTGGAGCTCCCGCAAGGTCAGAAAGAACCTCGAAGTATAATGAGCTATTGAGAATAGAGGATTACTTAGGAGGAGATGCGATATATTCCGGCAAAAATGCCTTTTTAAGGTAATAGTATTGCTAAACCCACGAATACTGCTCCAACCGCTAAAAGAAGCAGCGAGAACTCTTTAACCTTCATATTAACTACTAACTTCGCGAACTTCACTAGGCCGTAAGCTACATAACCGAGTGCTACTGCTGCTATGATTATAATCCCAGCTACCGCCAGCCAGGACGCTATACCGCCGCTGCTAACACCATTAAACCACGACAGTATTGGTTGAAGTACCTCAAGACCCATGATACTACCCCACGCACTAACTCAATACATGAGTAATTTATAAAACGGCAGATACATAAGAGGTTAGTGATGATGAAGGTTAAAAGCGATGACGTGGGATGATTAAGGGCAAGGTTTCTGATGACGTTAATTTAGATAAAATTATTATTTAGGGCTCGGTGCAATATCTAAACCGGTGACTAGTTGTGGTTAAGTGCCCCAAGTGTGGAACTGACGTACAGCCTGCTAAGACATGGCAGCTAGTCTCACCGCTCCCAGACGCAGACGGCAAAATAACCATTACTGTGATGGGTTCGTTCAGGTGTCCTTCCTGCGGATATAGCTGGCGAGGTAAAGTATCAGTAATGAAAGTTGGTCCTGATGGGGAAGTCGAGTTTCAGACAGGAAGAGCAAGAAGAAAACGAAGAGAAGAGAATAAGGAGGAAACTAGAGGAGGCACTGTTATAGAAATAGATCTCTCGGAGATAGAGGATGAGCTCTAAGCTGAGTACAGTCATTAATATAGTGATTTTTGCTGCGGTATTAACGCTCATAGCCCTTTCTCTAACTAATCAAGTATTCTTAGCTGTTGTTGAAGGCAGATCTATGGAGCCTTTACTTCAGACAGGTGATATAGTTATAGTTTACAAGGTTAGCGCAAGTGATTTAAGATTGAACGATATTGTGGTTTATGAAAAGAGTGATGGTTCATTGGTAATTCACAGAATAGTTAGTATACGCAACAGCTCTAATTACGTAATAATAATTGCCAAGGGAGATAATAACATGTTCCCTGATCCGCCAATAATAGCGAATCAAGTTATCGGCAAGGTATTAGATGTGAATGGAGTAGCTATAAAGATACCTATACTGGGGTATCTTTCGCTTGGCATCAGGTGTATGTTAGGTAATATCTAAGGCATTCCTAAGTAGTTCGCTTCTGCTAGTAATCACACTAGCAACTTCCTTAACGAACTTCCCAGTTGATTTAATTCTCAGCAGTTCCTTAAGGTACTCACTAAAATTAACGCCTAACGATTCATGCCACTCTCTATACTTATCAACTATATGTTTATAGGCAATACCGTGAATCTCACAGAAGCATATATTGCCCCGTGCAGGGCTGTAAGCACATACCTCTCCACATACTAAGCACTTAGACCTCTCTTCGCCTCCCTCAATAAGTTCTTTTAGTTTTCGGGCATTGTTGCTTCTCACCAAGTCTCTTATCATTAGAAGCCTGGGCTCGAGAACCTCCCTGGCTTTGCTAACTACCTCAGCACGTGTGGTTTTTCCTAATCTCACCAACCCTAAAGCTTGTTCGAATTCCCGCGTTAAGTTGATGCTAGTTAACTCAGAGAAAAGCTTAGAAAGTATCTTTGAAACTAATATACCCAGCTCAGTAACTATGGCCCCCCTTCCGCCTTTCTTTAAGTATCCTCTTTTGAACAATGTCTCAATTATGTCGGCTCTTGTGGCCTCCGTCCCTATGCCGACCTCCTCCATCCACCTCAGCAGCGTGGTTTTTGTGTGAAGCAGGGGAGGTTTAGAGTAGACTTTATTTACTCTCACCTTAGCAATGCGCACCTTCTCGCCTTTGCGGAGGTGCGGCACTTCTGCCTCATTAACTGTTACATACGGATATACGTGAAGCCATTCTCTCTTAATTACTCTCTGACCGCTAAGTACGAACGTAAGTGATTTAAACTTAAATATATATGATGTACTCTTAACTAAGGCCGAATCGTAGAAGCAAGCAAGATACCTTCTCACAATGAGATCGTACAACTGCTTCTTCTTGCCTCTTAATTCCTGCGTAGGCAAGTAACCTGTTGGATAGATAGCTGGATGTGCTGGATCGTCCTTGGTGCCGAGCGATGGTTTGAGTACGCCTCTCTTGAGCAGCTCATTAACATATGCTCTATAGTTATAGAGCTTCCCTAGATTCTCAATTATTTTTCTGTTATTTAGCGTAGGGGGGAGCTTCTGCGAGTTCGTTCTCGGGTAGCTAATTAGTGAGTCAAGATACAGATCCTCGGCTAGCCTAAGCGTTTCTGAAGGAGATAATCCCAGAATCCTTGATGCCTCTACCTGAAGATCCGGTAAGTTAAAGGGTGGCGGTGGATTTAGTCTTCTAATAGCCTGCTCAACACTGTCAACCTCAATATATCTTGTCTCTCTCAACATATTTGCTGTCTTCCTAGCCTCGTCATACCTTCTTAAAGGCGGTGGTGCCTGCTCAAGCTTATATGTTTCACCATCAACCTCAATGTATAGTGTTATGCTAAAGAATACTGAAGGTATGAACGTTTCCCGCGCTACATATCGGTTTAATGCTTCCAGTAACGTAGGACTCTGAACCCTACCAGCACTTAAGGTTAATTTCTTACCTGTTAGCAACTTATAAATATCCATTAGTGCTCTGCTGACATTTATTCCCCAAATCCAGTCAAGTTCATGCCTACACAAGCCAGCCTCAATCATGTCCCAGTCAAGACTTGGCAGAGGTCTCCTTAAGGCCTGCCTTAGCTCCTCAAGCGTTAAGGATGAAAACTTCACTCTTCGCGCCTTATTGACATCACCAAACATTTTTATTATTAGGTATCCTATTACTGAGCCTTCGATATCGAAGTCACAGGCATTAATGAATAGTGATGCGGATTTAGCTAACTCTTGAAGTGCCATATAGTACCTTTTGGTGTGTTCTGCATTTTTCTCTGATAACCATCTAGGAACCCACTCATACGAGAAAACCGGGTAGTCCCTCTCACTACTCTTCAGCGAAAAAAGGTGTCCCGCTGCTGGAGCAATAACATAGTACCTGCCATTGAAGTATCCTTCCCAGAACGGGACGCCGTATATTTTACCGCCAAACCTCAAGCCAAGTGCCTGAGCTATCTTAGACGCTGCTCTGGTCTTCTCAGCTATTACTAGTACATACCCTTGTTTCAACGTAGGTTGTCCACTTTTTCTGACTTTTTTCCACCTACCCATATATCGCGGCCTCCGCAATGGTCAAGGAACTGTGTCAAATAACGATCGGGGCAGTAATGAGTAGTAGCAAAGCGTATACTATTGAGTAGGTTATTCTATCTCTCCTCTGTAGCTTAGACTCTAAATTAGCTGCTCCCGGATGTACGCGCAAACCAGTAATTAAGAATGCTAGCAAGACGAATATCCCTAGCCATAGTAAGTTAGGCACAGTCAATGCCGTAACTAGCGCTATAGCCAAAGTAGCAAATCCAGCGAATTTGTGCGCACCAATGCTAGTTAAACCCCTGAACACGTGCCCGCCATCTAGCTGACCTAAGGGAAGTAAGTTTATGAAGTGAATTAAGATTATAAAGAGAGCTGCTACTGCTGGCGGATTCAAGATAACTGTGCTTGCTTCATTTCCGCCATACCCAAGTACTTCAGCTGCCTTCATAATGAGGGCTGTTCCGATCGTTAATATGTGCAGCTCTTGTATAAGCCCTTTACTTACAGCCTCCGATACAGCACTATAGCTAACAACAGGCGATAAAGCATACATGGCTGTAAATATAATGTAAGACAATATGGTACCTGCTAATGGACCTGCTAAACCTACCCTAACTAGATCCTTTAATGACTTAGGCAAGTGCTTCATTCCTATTATAGCGCCAAACGTCCCGAGCGGTGATATTACTGGCGCTGGTACCAGTACAGGTGGGGTAACAGGTATCATTGATTTCCTAGCTACATAATAGTGGCTGAGCTCATGCACTAAAAGAGGAGCCATTACAGCCAGAGTAAAAAATAGCGTACTAACGAAAACGTCGAGCTTGAGATTACTCAACCCTATGCTGAGCACTGCAATATTAAAGTATTGAGTAGTTAAGTAGCCAGCATACGCGACAGACGCTATTGTAGCTATAAAAAGTGCTACAGTAATTATACGGCGTTTACGCGACTGCACCTTTTGCGCCTTCTTGGAAATTCTTAAGACGTAATTATTGTTGCTATCTCTAAACAATAAGACAGCATGATTGTGCCTTCCTACCAGCTCATCATATAGCATCTCAAAAGATGCATCAATAGGCATGCTTCCTTTAGATTCTACCACGAATTCGAAGAAGTCCTCGTTCTCATTAACAAGCACAGACTTAAAGTACTTACTAACTACATCTTGAATGTCCAATATTAATCTCCCTTAACACATGCTAGTTACTTGCTTACTAATGGATTACCGTGTGTTACCTAAATTTCTATTCTCCCAAACAGCTTCTTCTCTAGCTCTAATAGCTTGTTAACAGGTATTAGCTCTCTTTCACCGCTGGGTTTTATTCTGACCAGCGTTATCGGCAGCACACCTCTCCTCAGCTCTTCCTTAGCTATCTCAGTAGGGTCCTTAGGTAGATCGCCAATATTAATCAGCGGTAAGGCACCTAGCGATAGCTGCAATGCGCGAGCAGCAACGATCCTAGCTTTCTCATATCTGGTAAGTCTAGGTGGCCCAACCCTAACCGGTAATTCTCTAATAAACGATATTACTTCTGACTCCTTCATAACTCGATCACTATCCCAGTAAGTTTAGTGTCGAGGTTATATGTTTTTACTTCAATATTAAATATTAAAAATTATGTTGGTAACCACCTTGTTCTAATTCGTCATGAAGTGTTTGATTTTGTGGTTCTTACGGTGTTTTAAAATTCTTAGTCAAACTCAAATTTTTCTTCTCCGCCACCTTTTTCCTTCTTCTCCTTCTTTAATGGCGATGCAGCAATTATGTCGTCTACCTTCAGTATGGCTGCTGCTGACTCTGTAGCTGCCTTTACTATCTGCTTCTTAACGATTACTGGATCTATTACATTTAGCTTGACCATGTCCTCAACTATCTT
>CAYQIX010000017.1:0-24151 GCA_964417765.1 uncultured Desulfurococcaceae archaeon | reverse complement strand
GAAGGGAAGGCTATTTTGAGGAATCCTGAATGTCAGCTAAAGATATTTTAAAGAAACCTGTAGTATGGATATCGATTTTCTGTGCACTCATGTACTTCTTCTTAAGTTTTCCATATAATTTGCTGGCCTTAACGGCAGCACCTGTCCCCCCACTCATATACTTTACTATTAATGCGTTAAGGAAGAAGGGAGTAGTTACGGTGGTTGATGAGGACTTGGTTTTTCTCATAACACACATGTATGCGGTATCTACTGGAAAGCCACCTAACGAGAGATTGTTTATGCTGCGCGGCATATCAGGAGTGACTTACAGAGAGTATGGAGAGGTTCTCCAACGAATTGCTGTACTAGCTAGAGAGTGGGGTTACGGATTCATAAAGTCAATAAGAATACAGGCGCAGAGAGTTACAAATCATGTATTCAAAGACTTTCTAATTAGGCTTTCAGAAGCTCTCAATGTAGGAGAGGACATTGAAAGGTTCCTTAATACTGAGCATGAAGCAACACTAACAGAGTATGAAGCTAGTTACACTAGAGTGTTAGAAGCTATTAAGACACTACTAGGAATCTACACTGCAGCGGCATCATCTGCGATTTTCATTGTAGTCAATATGACGTTGATTGCACTTCTACTCTACGGCGGGATACACCTGATTTTAGCTGCATTTATAGGGACGGTCGCTGCTCTGGCGGCACTGGTCTTTATGATGCAAAGGGCATTACCTAAGGAGAAGCTAGTCCATGACTTAAAAATAAACTTACCCGAACGCAGATTATATGCATACACGCTGATTATCGCGGTCGCTTTCGGCGCATTAATTGGGGTATTTATGTTTAGGCTTTTTAATGAACCTGCATATTTCATGATGACATTTGGAATGATGGTGTTGGTGCCTGGCTTAATAGGAAGGAGAATAGAAAATAAAGTTAAGAACATGGATACTTTCTTTACGGTATTTATCAGGAGCTTCGGCCTGACCTACATGAACGTCAGGAATTACACGCTGGCTTTAGGAAGCCTGTTAAGAACGGATTTTGGCGGGCTTACTAGGCCATTAAAGAGATTGTATGCTCGACTAACGAGCGGTGTAGACAAGAAGATATCATGGCTGTACTTTATAGGAGAAACAGGTAGTGAAGCCATTAGGAGAGGAGTAGATATATTCTATGATTCAACTGAGGCTGGCGGCGACGCTGCAAAGGTGGGTACTGCACTGAGTAACCTGCTACAGCACATAATCAACTTAAGAAAGAGAAGAGAGCAAGTAGCTAGAGCATTTGAAGCAACC
Organism: uncultured Desulfurococcaceae archaeon; assembly: GCA_964417765.1. Lineage (GTDB taxonomy): Archaea > Thermoproteota > Thermoprotei_A > Sulfolobales > NBVN01 > B83-G16. The sequence continues at coordinate 22,862 of CAYQIX010000017.1, read as the reverse complement.
ATGTATGTCCTTCACACACTTATAGTTGCTATAACAGAGTTCATAATATCATTGGTCATTCTGTTTCAAGAGGTATTCTCTAAGATGGGTACTTCACTACCTATTCAGATATTTAACATAACTCCAGTACCCCCGGAATTGATAGTTATGATGAAGTTCGGCTTGATCTTTGCAGTAACTTTATTGAATGCTTTTGCTATGAAGATCGCTAGCGGGGGTTACTCAGGCAGTGTTTGGGTTAATGCTTCTATTTTATTAGTCCTGAGTGGAATAACCATGATCGTGTCTTCCAAGCTCGTAGGTATAATAACTCAAGTATTCACCATGGGATTTAACCAAACAGTCACAATTCCATAAGGTTACGGTGACTACCCAGTTATTCCTCTAAATATTCTCATAATTCCCTCTAAGGCGCTCCTTACGGATTCAGCTAGCACGTTAATTGAGGTAGATATGGCGATTAATAAGAGAACAGTCGCAAAGAACATTACTGCTAATCCTATCGAAACAGCATATATGTCCTTTGAAGCGAAGATCATTATTGCTCCTACCACTCCCAAGATTACAGATGATATTAGAGACACAAATGCAACTATCGGATCTGAAAAGAATTTAACTATAGATTCACGTGTTGCTGGAGGAATCACATTAAACACCTGGAGAATAACAACAGTTAGAATTACTACAAATATAAAAATGGCTGACATAATAGCAACTTTACGTAGGCTATACTGACCTAGGTCACTGACATTAGTAAAAGCTGCGTAGTTTAACATCAAATATTACTACGTTTTAAACATAATTAAATTCTGCTTCTTCTACATAGTTAGGAAAGCTAAGTAAAAGTAATTGACGGCCGTAAATCTAAGTCCATCATTATTTAGAGCTTAAAATTAGTCAATTGTTCAAGTGATAGCGATCTGTAGTCGCTAATTCGCTTAAACTTATAGTATAATACCCGAGATGTCTAATTAGGCGTGGTGACTAATGAGAGCATTAGCGGCTGCGCTAGCTGTGATGCTGTTTGTTGCCGTCTATGCACCAGCTGCTTGTCATGGTAGCTTAGGTGCTAACTCTTATAATAATAGCGAAACAGTGTTCAAGGTGATTACAGGTTCTTTTCCCAGTATTATATTTCCACTGCGAGACTTAGTTAGTGCGCAAGAAAATGGAAGTATCTTGACATTGTTTAGTATGAGTGGAATACTAAATAAACTAATCTATGTTTCGAAATTCGGGAAAATTATTAAGGTGGTGTTTAATGAATCGATAGTAAAGTCTGATACGAAGGTGAATCTCTTAGAACGTAGTAGCATAAGATATTGTGAAACTACGTACAGTGGCTATTACGTCAAGTCTAAGATAATGAGCAAAGAAGCAACTGAAATTGTCGTTTCGGCGAGGGTACTTCAGGGAAATAAAGCAGTTATACACTCAGTGTACGTTAAGGGAGGTGCAGAAGATGTTACTGTAGTTCTAAGTATGAAGGTTTACCCGCCACTTAATGCAGTCATACAATTCCCTAAGAGAGGGGTTGTATTAGATTTTGGAGGATTAAGCGTAATTGTATGGTCACTAAGTGAAGTTGATGTAAATGTGAGTGTTAGCTCTAGAAGTGACTTGGAAGTTATGTTCTCATGTCACGGAACGCCTGAGGGATCCTACGTAAAGTTGGTGCTAGCATTAAGTAGAACAATTGGAGATGCGGCGCAGAGAATTGACAACATTCAGAATTCGCTTCAAAGCTTACTCGATAGATCGCAAAGGTTCTTTGAAGATAGCTTTATCAAGTACATACCTAGGTTTTCAAGTACTGATGATATCCTGACTCAAGTTTACTGGTATTCAGTAATTTCAAGGTTAAATCTAGTATCGTTGAAAGGCATAACCAGAGACGGCATACATCAAGAGGTAATCGACCTATGGAGCTCAGCAGTAATAGCTCCATACATTAACTGCAATCAATTTAGGTCGTCTGTTTTGATTGGTATAACTGAGTACATTACTAAGTTAGTCAAGAATGAGGTACATGCTGTTGATGAACTAACTTTATTGTCTACGGCTGTACAGCATCTTTACGAATCAGGGATTATTCAAGATCTAACAGCTAAATCAATGTTTATAATTCTGGATTCTAAGCTTAGGTCGCTGATTGATGCAGCACTAAGCAATAGATCGCTGCAATATACGCTTAACTACTTCCCATACTTAGGGGAAGGGAATTATAGCATAGTATACGGGTTACTTGCGTACGCTGCCAGCGTCATGGCGGAATTAGCTAAGAACCTGGGTTACGATCAGTCATACTATATCAATGCATACATCAAACTGAAGGAACGTATTGAACGTGACTTTTACACCGGAGATCACTATGTATATGCTGTACTAAAGAATGGGAGAATTATAGATGGAGGCATATATTCGGTTTGTACGAGTATTCTAGGACTAATAAATCCACCTCATATAAAGAAGCACTTAAATTACGTTAATAATGTTTTAGATAGCGTAGATCTGTCATCAATTAGCAAGCTCATTCCACTCATAACATACGCTCTTGCTCAAAGTGGTCGGCCAGATGACGTATACTTCATAATTACCAGGATGTACATGAAATTAGCAATGTCGGAAGCTGCAGAACCCGCACTACTACCGCTATGTGATCACCTCATACTCAATAAACTAGCTGGTATCTCTATAGATCGCCATACTTTATTAATTACGCCTTCAGTGCCAGCAGCAGTGAAGCATATGGAGATAAGTAACCTAAAGCAGGCAGGAAAAGTCTTGAGAGTAACCGTAGAAGGCGTCGGTAATATGATTAGGAGTGTGTATGTTAATGGGATCGCTCTAGGTGTGCCAGCAATTGACTTACAATCACTTCCGGACTACTCTGAAGTAGTAGTAGAACTAGAAGGACCTGGGACATCAGTGTTTATAGTTAAGGTTGTTACAGAAGATGGGAAACCGCTAGAAGGGGTCACTGTTAAGGTATTGTTAAATAATTCAAGAAAGCTCGTATCTTTAACCAACTACCTTGGCGAAGCATATTTTGAGGTTCCCGAAGGAAGCGAAGCTACCGTATACCTAACATACAATAACGTCACCGTTGCTATGAGGTCACAAGTAACATCGAAGGAGCAGGAGGTTGTGATTAACTTACCGCAAACCAGCTATCCAGCAAAACTACAGAAGGCATATAATATTAGTGTTCTGGAAGACAAAATATATCAACTCAGGAAGGAGCTGAAGTTCCAGAGTGACAGAATTGGGAGGCTGGAGCTTGTAAATGCTAATCTAACTAAATCTGTGAATGAATTGCGGGAGGCATTAAATACTACCAAGGTATACGTGTGGGTAGTGCTGGCTCTGTCGCTGGTCGCAATAACAGCTAATCTGATTTCTATATTAAGAACTAAGGTAACAGCAGCTAAAGAGAGGGAAGTGATGGAAGGTAAGAATAAAGTAATAAGAGGTGAGCATGGTGGGTAGGCTTAGAGGAATATTTAGGATAGTTTTGGCACTTGTTTGTATACTGCTAACACTATCTACGTTGAGTTTAACAGCTCACTATGCTGCTCATGCGCAGCAACCTACATCACCTATGCAGCGTGAGAGGGTTTTCTCGTACACAGTAACTGATTGGGACGGGTGGGTGTTTGAGGTAATAATTAAGACTAGATCACCTTGGATTGTAGGTAGTGAGGTTTTAGTTAATGTGACAGTAAGGATTATGGAAGCACCACCAAATACCACACTCTCGATAACTAAGGTAGGAATTCTAACTGATACTTTAGAATACTCAAAATACTTAGGGATCTTTAGAAATAGTGGAGAGCGTAGGTCAGTAACGTTTAGTATACTCTTAATAGATCCAGAGTATGCTAAATTGAAACCTGGCGAGTATGTTAGCAAAGTAATAAACGTCAAGATTGAGGGATACGTTGAGGGTAATGGAGAGAAGCTTATGCACTCATCCCTCATAACGTTCCCGGTTGATGTCTATGTTCTTCCGTCATACATTAAGCTAGATGTAACTGCACCAGCCGAAGCAAAATTAGGTGACTACATACAATTAGGAGTCACTGTAAAGAATACAGGTGCAGCCCCAGTATATGGCGTAACTATATCTATTTATGATGGAGGTAGGTTTGTGGATGAGAAATTCATTAGTTCCTTATCGCCTGGAGGAGTAGCTAGTGTGTTTTCTTCATTTAAGCCTAGGGAAGAAGGTGTGCATAACATTATAGTAAGGGCGTCATGGATTTATCAGTCTGGAAGTAACGGGACTGCCATATCCACAGTGAGAATCTTAGTCAAAAGAAATATTGAAATAATTACGTACTCAAATGTTAGTAAAGTAAATGCATTTAACTCTGTAGAAATTAGAGGTTCCGTAAGACCCCCGCTAAGCAATATGACATTAAACATTGAGGGTAGCATAGATGGTGGTTTTACGTGGATAGTTCTAGGTAAGGTCGTGACCGACAATATAGGGAATTTCAAATTTGTGTGGACTCCTACTAAACCCGGTAGTTACATAATCAGAGCACGCTTCCTAGGTTCTGAATTCTATTATGAAGCAGTGAGTAACACAATAATAATCGAGGTTCTAAAAGGAAAACCTAAGATAACTCTAACAGCCTCTTCAGCGTCGATAAAAGTAGGTGAAAAGGTGAAACTTAAGATTGAGGTATCACCACCTGCTAAGCTTAAGCTAAGTTTAATGTACAGAATAGGTGAACAAGAATGGAAGCAATACTCTACAGTATCTACTAATGATAAAGGAGTAGCTGAGACTCTTTTTATTCCGATAATTAGTGGAACTTACTACTTAAAAGCTGTGTTTAATGGTGATAAGTACCTAGCTCCAGCGGAGAGCAATACCATCACAGTAAGAGTGTCGGAGAAGAAGGTAGTTAAAAATGTTACAACAACTACAGGAAAAGCTAGCCAGAATGCGCCCTTGTTGAGTGAGGAGATGACGAGGTATATAGTGATGGGTGCAATAGGCGGAAGCGCAGCTCTTAGTGTACTAATGTGGATGCGCTGGAGAAGACGCTGAGTTAAGTTAGATAGGTTCAACCATGATCTTTGATGCCATTCCTCTACCTAAGGCTATGGTAGTATTCCGTACTTCAACAATTACAGGGCCTGCGTTACTAGATACAACTTTAACTATAGTGTTAGGTGTAAAGCCCATCTGGTACAGTCTCATAACAAATCCTTTCCCTCCATGAATGGCAACTATTTTACCTTTCATTCCTGGTTTGAGCATTGTTAGCGGTATAGCATTCATTAATATGCACCTGTGGCCTTCCTTACGTATTTAGCCTGGTCTAAATTTCTTCCATAACGATTCTTGGAGGTGGAGGTTGAAAAACTTTACTGAGTAGTGTGTAAGTAAACCGTATTTTGATTCAGTTAAATACGAAACAGCATGAAATTTAAGGCTTGTCGCGCAGTTAAAGTTTTAGATGGAGAAGACCTTTGAGGCTGAGACTGAAGTGATGATATGGCGGAGTACTGACTGTAACTTACTTTACCTAATTAAACTAAAGAATTCCCTCACTGTCTTCGCTACATAATGAATCTCTTCGTCTGTCAAGCCTGGATGCATAGGCAGTGATAAGACATGTTTGGAGGCTTCCGTGGAATTAGGACATAAGTCACTTTTATGCGAGAATTCAGATAGTGCTGGCTGTAAATGCAGTGGCCGTGGGTAATGCACTGCTGTCTGGATACCTTTACTCTTCAGATACTCTATTAGCTTGCTCCTCAGCCCAGACTTTTTAACCCATATTGTGAATTGATGATACACGTGCTTTGCCCAGGGCATCTCAGCAGGTAATACAATATCGGCTATATCCTGTAGCTTCTCTAAATACGTGTTAGCTATCTCTCTCCTTCTAGAATTCATCTTATCTAGTTTCCTAAGCTGCTGCAAGCCTAAGGCAGCCTGAATACTTGTCAATCTGAAGTTCCATCCTATGATAGTATGGTAGTACCTACTTACTTGACCGTGATTCCTGAGTAACATTACTTTCTCAGCTATTTCCTTATTTTTAGTGACAACAGCACCGCCTTCACCCATGGTCAAGTTCTTGGTAGCATAGAAGCTAAATGTAGCTACATCACCAAAGGTCCCTGTCTTAGCTCCCTTGAACTCTGCACCATGCGACTGTGCGCAGTCCTCGATTAAGTAGATGTTGTATTCTCTGGTGATATCGATTAGCTCCTCCATGTTTGCTGGGTGACCATAGAGGTGAACCACAATTATAGCCTTAGTACGTTCACTAATCTTCTTCTTAACGTCCTCTGGATCAATAGTATATGTGCGGAGATCTATGTCAGCAAATACTGGTTTAGCTCCCGCAGCAACCACCATCGAGGCTGTAGCTATAAACGTAAAGTCAGGGACAATAACTTCATCACCATCACCAACACCTAGCGCCTTGAGCGCTAAGTACAGAGCTACGGTGCCATTGGAAACAGCCACGGTATAGGGAACGCCCAGATACTCGCTGAAGGCTCTCTCGAACTCCCCGACGACTGGTCCGTGAGCTAGTTGCCCGCTTCTTAAGACCTCAACAACAGCTTTAATTTCATCCTCCGTTATATAAGGAGCATTAACCTTAATCATTAGCTAACCCAGATTTAAGACCGCGCAAAGCATTTTTATTTCTTCGATAGCCGCGAATTAAGTAGTTACTTTAACACTGCTCCTACCCTGCTACATCGAGCTTCAGGGTAGAACCTCTTAATGTACTTCTGTGCCAGTTCAACCGCTTTAATCACCAATGCATTAGGGACTTCAGGCGCACCATAGCCAACAATCAGAATCTCCTGTGTATTTTCAGAAATTTGTGCGGTGACGGAGTCCCTGCACGGGTACAAGTGGAGTAAATTACCTGCTGAATCAGCTAAAACTATCTCCCTACCGCTTAGCTTCTTAATCCTTGTATTAAGATAGCGGAACTCCTCGCCATTTAGAGATCTGCGGAGTGTCAGAGGATAGCTGATTAGCTCCGCATCAAAAACACTAAGAGGTATTAGAGTCTCAATACATGCTAGATTACATGAATCAACCACGGAATTCACGGATGGTAATGTCCCTCTTCTTAACACTTTCCTCACTAGCGACTCGTTTAGCGGCAGAGTTCTTGTTGGGTTCAGCCCTAACCTCCACATAATATTCCTATATGCTCTCACTGTCGGGTACACTCTTAAAGAATCAGTGGTAAATCTGCTAGCTATTTCTTGCGATACTTTTCTAATATATAGTTGAATATCCGGTCTGCGAACTTCTATTTTGATATCTCTGCAGAACCCTAGCGCAAGCAGGATACCGTATTTCTTCACAGATGGGTCAACGAAGATTAAGGTCACTGTCAGTTGCCTCAGTAAGTAAGTGCTTTGTAGCTAAATATGTGATTCAGTGGCGCGGCAGTAATAAAAGTAGATATATGGAACACGTAGTTATCATTCTGGTGGTCAAGGTGTCAAAGTTCAGGCTCGCTTTAACAGGTCCAAGGATGAAGCAGTACGATGTAGTAATTGTTGGTGCAGGACCAGCAGGTCTATCAGCTGCTCTTTACTCAGCACGTTTCTCACTTAAGACTCTAGTTATAGCTGAGGTAGTAGGTGGCACACTGACTGATGCGGGAATCATAGATGACTACCTGGGTCTGCCGAACATCAAAGGCCCGGACTTAGCCAGGAAGTTTGAGGAGCACGTTCGTAGCTATAATGTCGATATACTTCTAGATAAAGTAGTTAGTATTAAGAAAGAAAGCGAAGTATTTAGAATTAAGTGTTTAAGCGGTAGCGAGTACGAGGGCAAAGCAGTTATTTTAGCAGTAGGCAGTATCAGGAGGAGGCTAAATGTTCCGGGTGAGAGGGAATTTACTGGCCGCGGCGTATCGTACTGTGCTGTATGTGATGCGCCACTATATAGAGGTAGGGTAGTAGCCGTTATTGGCGGCGGCAACTCAGCTTTTCAGTCAGCGCTACTTGTTGCATCATATGCTAGTAAAGTATATCTGATCCACAGAAGAGATAGCTTCAGAGCCTTCCCGATATACATCAAATTAGTTCAGGAGAACCCAAAGATAGACATAATACTTAGCTCTGTTGTGACAGAGATAGGTGGAGCAAAGACTGTCGAGTGGATCAAAGTAAAGAACGTTAAGACAGGAAGAGAACACAAGCTAGAAGTCAGCGGCGTGTTTGTAGAGATAGGTTCGGAACCTCCTAAGGAATTCTTCACAGAAATAGGGCTGGAGGTGGATGAGAAGGGATACGTGGCTGTCAAGCCCGGCCAGACTACCAATATTCCAGGGCTATTTGCTGCAGGTGACTGCACAGGAGGTTCCTTCAAGAAGAAATTTGACCAGATAATTACTGCTGCAGCGGAGGGCGCCGTAGCAGCTCTATCTGCTTATGAATATCTAATGAAAGGCAGGGAGCAACTTGAGCGACCGGCGTACTAGCGCCTCCCCAAGCTTCACTTATAAATTAATTTTAGCTCAGTAAGCGAGATAAGCACGTAGTGATGTGAATTGCACGTCACTGACTAGTGATGACCCTCCACCGGATCTGACCATGTACTAGCTTTATTCAATCACAACTTACTCTTTTAGCTTAGGTATGCTTAAATAAATTAGGAATGTAGCGGTGACTCAAGGATGCCTGTATATCTCAGGCGCCACATAATGATGCGCGGTGAGTATGCTAGGCTTCTGCTCAGTGGTAAGAAGAGAGCAACGATTAGGCTAGGTAAGGTGATACCGAAGTACGACGAGGTAATAATCCACTCATGGGGTAGGCCGATAGCAAAGGCAAAGATAGTTAACGTAACGTACAAGAAAGTAAGAGAATTAACTGATGATGATGCTAGGAAGGATGGGTTTAGTTCTAGGGATGAGTTGCTGAGGGAGTTAAGGAGGGTATACGGTGAGGTTAAGGACAATGATTTAGTGACTATAATTGAGTTGGAGGTAGTTCAGAGATTCGACAAGCTAGTACCTGAGGATCCGTACCTAGGCTTAAAGCCTTCAGATATAGGAAGACTAGCACTTAGGTACTTAAGAGAGGAGCTAAGCCGTGAAGAACTGAGCATACTTGAGGAGCTAGCTAAGGGTAAGTCAATTAGGTGGGTTGCTAAGAAGCTCACAGGTTCTCCTCTTAATAGGGGTAAAATAAGGAGAATAGTGAGAAAAGCACTAGCACTATTAGTGAAGAAGAGAATAATAGGTCTCTCTAAGGGGAGTAGTGAAGGAAAAACCTTATGAGGTCTGCACGCAACAACTAACGTGGTTGATGAAGCCCTCGATCTCTGAATAACTAACTTAACTTCATGATGAGGGCAGGGGTTTAACTGAACTAAAAATTCTCCATGAATTAATTTAGCGTAATACTTGAATACCAGAGCTCTTAAATAGAAGGAAAAAGAATTGCGGTAATGTTTCATTACCGTCGAATTTACTAAGATGGTGTAAGTTCTTGAGGACCTTTCTTAGTTATCTCAACTATTTTACTGCACTTTAGCTGCTTAAGGAAGTCATTAAGTTCATTTATCGGGATCTTTATTATATATAGGTACCTCTTAGTCCTTAACTTAACCTTAGCTATACCCTCCTTCTCCTTCTTAACAACCCTTACCTCTGATGCCCTAGCACTTAGCTCAATGAACTTTTCTCTATCCTTAATCTCTATGGGCATTTTCGCTCACCCACACCTACTTTACGGAATTAGTATTTAAAGTGATTATATTGGTAGTTCGTAAAGTTCTCTGTTTAGTCTAGGTACTAACGCCATTACCACGGCGTAGAATGTGATGTCTTCCCTTAAGACTTTTCCCTTAGTAAGCAGCTTTATGAGACCTCCTTTCTCGCCTATATTACTTGTGCCGAACGTTCTATCAACAATCACTTCTAGCTCAGGCACCTCCTTAGCTATCAATGCACTGGCGAATTTAGGTGGGATAGGAAATGAGGGTGATAGACCGTAAGTCACTACGCCGTTTCTGTCAGCTACTGCAGCTACTTGCACATCGTAATACGTGCTACCTACGGCATATATGCCTGCTTCAACACCTACGCCTAAATCGCAGTCGATATTACCTGCTAGCGCCCTGAGAGCTCTATTTCTGGCGCCGGTAAATATTTGCTCAATACCTATAGGCTGAGGCGGCACTCCTGACTTGACAGGCACACAGATAATGCTGACATCGTCATAAAACATTTTTAACGCCTTCTCAACACCCTTCAATTTACTTGGGTTTCTTGTTCCTACACACACCCTCAATTGCAATCCCAAAGGAGAATAAAGCCGAATATTATTAAGCTGAGGTCTATTGACACGTACGTCAAGGTCATTATGGTGGAGCAACAATCGCATTAATGAATATGTCATGAATTATAGTAATATCCTTCTCACTAATACCTAGCATGAAGGCAAGGAGTGCTGCCTTTTCCTTAATAATTCGCTCAGCGTAACTCGCTATCTCGCTGGTAGTACTTCTATCCCACTTGAGGTGCAGTATTAATGAGCTACAATTAGCATCTATAATCACCTCAACCTCACGTATCTTCACGTTAGTAATGGTTGCTAAAGCATCAGCGACCTGAAGTACTGCTGAAGCTCTAGAGACTACTGGCCTGCACCAGAGGGGTATTTTATTATTGACTTGCGGGTTCCACGCTTTTCTCCTATGATGGTATGCCGCCCAAGCAACTGCTTCACGAGTCTCATGACCTAGGACAGAGTATATCTCCAGCGAGTTACTGATTAGTTCATATGACTTAACGTGGTGCTCCTTAGGATCATACACAGCACCTACGTCATGTACTATAGATGACGCAGCTAATACCTGCTCAGTGAGTGTATCGAGGCCTAGCAGCCTCTTTAAATAATCACTTATCTCAAGAGAGTACTCAGTAACTAGTGATGAATGCTCCTCACCCCAGCCGTACCTAAACTTCTCAGCAAATTGAATAATACTTGCTACTCCGTCAACACCCAAAAGGCTTATCAACTTCTCCAACAGCTTTAATGCCCTGAGCTGAGCTACTGATATTACAAGTGCGCCCTCGGTCTTTTCCACAATTCTCCTAAGCGCATAACTGGCGGAGAGATCCTTCAATATCAAGTATGCAGCCGCTAAGGTACATGATCTGCTATAGCCCCCTGAACAATGCACCAGCACCTTACCTCCACTTAATGCCTTATTATACATCCTGTAGGCCAGCTTGAATAAGCGCAGTAGGTTAGGTGCTGAAAACTCTTCAACAGGGTCATTAACGTACTCTACACCTAGCTCACTGAATTTTTCCGGGTTATACCTTAGCTCACTTGCATTAGTAAGTGAAATTACTAAATCAAACTCTTCTACAATCTTCTGTATGTCAGCTTCTGCGATCATTGGCGAGCACGCTACGTTATCGTCTATATACGTCACCACCGATAAGGCACCACATCCTTCAATTTTATATGCAAAATAAATGGTTATTGTCATACTAAGTGAGCGTAGAGCTTTTCTTGTGAATTCAGAACTACGTGATGGGGAAGGTAATGCATGAATGGGCGCTTGCGGAATCTATAGTGCTAGGTATAGCAGAATATGTTAGGAGTGTAGGTGGCAATGCTGCTGGCAGAGTTGTTGTGAGTTTAGGTGAGCTGCAGGCAATTGATAGAGAGATATTTGAGTTTGCTTTAAATGAGTTAGTCCGCGAGTCACCTATCAAGATAGGCAAGATTGAGCTAGTTAATGAGGAAGCTAGATTTAAGTGTAGGTCATGCGGTTACGTATGGAGCCTCAAGGATGTAAATTTAGGTGAAGATGTGAGGGAGGCAATTCACTTCGTGCCTGAAGTAGTCCACACTTTCCTTGAGTGCCCTAAGTGTGGCTCAAGGGACTACGAAGTAATTAGTGGTCGTGGCGTTAAGATAATTTCTGTGGAGGTTGTTAGAGGTGAGTGAGGTAGGTCTAGACCCCAGGCTGGTCATCATAGAGAGGAGACTGTCCAGCATCTCTAACATACTTGCGTTTGTCAGTAGTAAGGGCGGTGTAGGGAAGACGCTACTTTCTGCTCTCATAGCGGCTGAACTGAGTAGGAGAGGTTTCAAGGTAGGTCTCCTGGACCTGGATGTGACTAATCCGACAGCCCACATAGTGCTTGGTGTTGATGTTGAGGAGGTAGAGCCCGAGGAGGAAAAGGGCATTATACCTCCGGAGGTTAGCGGCATTAAGTTTATGAGCATAGCGTACTACAGTGGCGAGAATCCTGTACCGCTGAGAGGCGATGAAGTGGCTTCAGTGATTAGGGAGGTACTAGCTATTACTAGGTGGGGTAACCTAGAGTACTTAATAGTCGACATGCCGCCCGGTATGGGAGATGAGCTTCTTGAAATGATCACCTACATTAAGAGGTCACTTCTGATTCTAGTAACTACACCTTCTGTTCTTAGCTTAGCATCAGCTAGGAGGCTAGCAAAACTTGTGGAAGGGAAAGGTAGACTGATGGGGATAATAGAAAACATGTCTGACACACAAACAGAGTTAGTGGTTGAATTAGCTAATGAAATAAAAGCTACGTACTTAGGCAATGTACCATACGTACCGATGCTTGAGGAACTCATGGGTAAGCCCTACGAAATGCTAAATACCCCTGTAGGTGAGGCAATATCTAGAGCTGTTAATTTATTAGAGCAAAGTATCAAGCAGACTAAAGGATAGTATCATTAAATGTAGGACATATCATAATAGATACAGTCAAATTAGCATTTTACGGTAACTTATAACTCCCGGTTTATTACTAATCACTCTTAATACTTAATTGCGGAACTTCAAAGAAACTGACCGTATTTTTATGTACACTATTAATTGTTCTGCACATAATGTGAGACATAATTAAATCAATTAATTAAATTAATCTGGCATTTGACTTTTGAAGATTATCTTAAAGCTTGTAATGATGTTTGATGGCTAATTAACATTCTAGATTCCTTAGTAATTCAAATAACTCACAGAGTGATTTAATCTTCAACTTAGGTGCTGTGTCATTAGTTATCTCAACATTGGTATGCGGTACAGTACTAGTACGTAACAAAAGTATTGAGAAGGCACCTATCCCATTGGCAGGGACTATATCGTAGTAGGTATCGCCTACTACAGCACCTTCTTTTGGACTTACACCTAGCTTCGAAAAGGCTCTGATAAAAATATCTGGGCTGGGTTTTCCATTCTTAACTTCATCTCCACCTACAATAATATCAAAATAATCAATTATATCGAAGATCTCGAGAATTTGAATAAGTAAGTAATTGGGTGTTGAAGAAGCTAATCCCAACAGTTTTCCTTTGCTTTTTAGGTAAGTTAGTAGCTCAAATACGCATGGGTAGGTACGTACGTTACCCTCTCTAATCTCAAGAAAGAATGCCTTATTCTTTAGTCTTCTAATTAATGAGTACTTGCTCAATCCATCATTGCCTAAGAGATTTTTCACTATATCCCTTCCGCTAAGCCCTATTAGCTTCCTCACCTCCTCCCTGGTTATGTTACGATAACCTATGTAATTGAATGAGGCAATCCAGGAAGTAACATGGGCTTCAACGCTGTCTATGAGGGTTCCATCTAAGTCAAAAACAAATGCTTTTATCTCACTTAATGTCTGTGCATTTTCCTTGCTGATTCCTATCTACATCACCTCTTTTGAGGGCTTCTTTTCAGGTGCGCCACCTATCTTCATGGCTTGAGAAATAGCTTTCAATATTTTCTTTTCAACTTTATCTGCTAGTTCATTTAAGTAGTCTGTCTTTACACTTAGTCCAAGATAGCTAGCTATCACCTCAATAACTCTCCTAGCAGCTCTGTAATCTACCTCATCAAATTCCACTATTGGGGCCCAAGTCTCCCCTAAAACTACTGCAGCAGGTATGCCATAATACTTAGCCCAGCCTACAATCGCACCGTTAATACCGCTTATAACCCCCTCATTGAGGGGTTCAGCACCTAATTTCATTAAAGTTACTAATAGTTCTCTATCATTGCCAGCTACAAAAACTCTCCTGGAATCGCTTACCTGAGGCACGACGTAAGCGGCACCAGCTAAAATAGCACTAACACCTCTCTCAGCAAGAAAATCAAGTAAAGTGTAACATACTTCATTCTGTCCTTCCGGGTTGGGCGGTTGCGTCTCCGCAGTAAATACCAGTGCGCTACCTACATCAAATATCTTACCGACAAATAAATTTGATAGACCTGCTTTACCAACGACTAGCTGCGGAGGGAAGTATGTTGAGTAAATGTCAGCCACGTGTTTTCCATAAAACCTCTCAATAAAGAATTTTGCTGACATGTAGCCGACCCTACCCATACCTGGCAAACCAACAATTAGCGGCTTACCCACAGCATTGAACTCCTTAATTACTCGTATTCTTGTTACCATGACCTCTTACCTTTGACATAGTCCTAAAAGAAGATAATAAGAATATTTGAAAAGAAAGAAGTTCAAGTAATATGGTAATTATTTTAAAATACTGACTAACAATACTATTATATCGGGAGACCTACAGACGCCTCCGAAGCGGAGGAGGATGAAGTAGGTAGCCGACGGGGTCGAAAATCACTTCCTTCTCTCCCATAATTAGGATGTCTCATTCGATTTTATCTAAACAACTTTCAGGATCGTAACTGCAGTTATTAAGGCCTAGATAAGCAGGATTTTCCTCCTCTCCTCAGCACCTCTTCTTGCGTGGCAGCAATATCCCTTACTGCTTGAACAGGGTCTGGCGCGGCTAGCAGTGTCCTGCCTACTATCTCAGCATCTGCGCCAGCACACAAACCATCGCCAGGTATTACATTATAGAGCATTATGTCTGATGAAAGCACTACGTATCTCCAGCCGAACCTTTCCCGAAATTCCCTTATTATGTGTGCTTTATTCGCAGGTACTATTAGTCCAGCAGGATCCACGGCATTCACTACGTTATATATTTCAGGCAGTAACCTATCAATCGTTGATATGCAGCCCGGGCTAGCTACTGTTGTCTGTAATACTAGGTCCAGATTAGCATTCCTAACCTCCCTTACTAGCGCGTCTAGCGCACCGGCAACGCCTATCACGGCATGAGCTACGAGTCCGTGGAATCCAGCGTTTTTAACAGCCTTAACTGCACCAATCATTATGTCAGCTATGTCTGCCAGTTTCAAGTCAGCTAAGTAGTAGGTAGATGATTCCTCCTCAATAATTCGCTTAAGCTGTCTGACGCCATAGTATATGATATATGGTAAGCCTATTTTGAAGCCGACGATGTCGCCCTTGAAGGCAGCAGCTAGTTCACTGAGGAAGTTAAGGTTAAATGAAGGATCGTCAATGGCTATCATTATCTTATACCTAGCGTTATGTACAGCCCTAACCAAGTTAACCAATATGGACGTCCCTAAATTGACTTACGTACTGGTTTATAATCTTAAGTTACGTTATAATGTGATAAAGAATGACCTTTATGAATTCTCTAGGAACCTAGCGACCTCATTGAGAATATCGCTCTCATTCCTCCCGGATTCAACAAGTTGCCACTCAGCAAAACCTGGCTTTCTCTTAACCTTTGATATGTACTTACATACTAGCTCAAATGCTCTCCTCGTAGGGTGTAAGGAGACGGAGGTGAAAGCCCTAATAATTCCATCAACTGTTGCATGCTGTAAAATCAATATGTCACCGCTCTTTAGAATAATCATTAGCCTAGTATGCACATGCCCATGCGGTATGAAAGCAATAACCTTAGCAACATCCTCATTCTTAAGTACCTTTATCAAAGTCGCATCCTCACTCACTGCTTAAGTGCAGAGATGTTCTTCACTACTTCATCACCCTTCTTAGTTAGCTTAATAGCGACTTCATCACCTCTTTCTTCAAGAACAATAAGTCCTAGCTGCCTCAGCGTCATCAGATCTTCCTCCAGTTCCTTACTATAGGGACCGAAGCTATACTTAAGAAACTTATAATTTAGATCTACAGCGTTCTTACTTTGTAACATGTAAACTATTTTATGCAGTGTTAAGATGCCGTTAATCTCTCCATAATTAGCTATTACCTTGAGAACCTTTAGAGGCTCAGGCAATGTTCTCCTCAAACTACCACCAGAGCTAGACTTGCAACCGTAATTCCTTAAAAAGGTGTGGGAGGTTAATTTAGTGGTAGGTAAGAAGTCAGCATGTATGTAGCGGTAGTACGGTAGGTGATGATATGGCATATCAGTTCAGTAGGAGGCAGTGGGCTTTCTCAATAGCTTATGGTCAGACAATCATAGCTATACTCACAATAATAAACGTCTTCTACCCGCAGTACCTAAACTATACTTTCATCATATTCATTATTGGTATGGTAGTCTTTACAGCAATAACCATGAAGACACAGCTCAAGCACATTACTGGCAAAGAGGCTAAGGAAATTAAGGAAGGCAAGAGGCTCTTCAAGAGCAGGCCAGATGAAGTAAAGGAGCTGCAGATGAAGGATCCGAGGTTGGTGCAAGAGCTCAAGCCAATGCTAAAAATGACTATGGTGAGCTTTCTAAGCTTAATAATACTACTTGTGTGGTATCCCACATACTTCGGCTGGGCAAGAAGCTTTGCTGCCGACCAGGCCGTAGATACTATGACGAAGATAGCAGTATTCCTAGCAGGTTATGAGATACCTTATGCCATCATGATGACTATAAATATGTTCAGTAGGAGGCGCATGAAGGAAACTGTGCAGGTGATTATGAACTATGAGATATATGATAAAGGTGTAGTAGGCACAGGTCTCGTAATAAAATTTCCGCTAGACACAAATTACGCAGTTCGCATAAGCCCCATTAGAAAGTTCATTGAACTAGTTAAGTCAGAGGGAGGTACCACAATTAGGTACAGATTGTACACAAAGTCATATGAGAGATTATGGGATATTATAAGGAAATACGGTAATCCTCAAAAGTATGAGTACGAGAAGGGAAGAAAATAATTTCAGTCAACATAAATACATCTGTATTTTATTTACGCCGTAACAGTATTAGCTAACGGTAAAAGATAGGGATGAAACACCCAGTAAGAAGTTCATTAATAAGTAAAGTGATGACTGCGCTATTACTTACTTTATTAGCTATTACCGTAGTTACCGCTGTTAGTGTTTTTCCATCAGAAATCACTGCTTACGATGTTTTTCAAGACGACCAGGGCGCGGTAATTGCATTAGGTAATGAGGTAGTGTACATTAATGGTAGTATGCTACTGGTCATAAAACTCAAGGACAGTAATGTAAAGGTGTTTAGTGCAGTATTAAGTAGTGGCGGCTCAGAAATATTTATAGCTGGATCATACAGGAGGCACCCATCAATTGGAATTATCAAGCTAAGTAAGGACGTTAAGATCACCACTTACATATTGAATTCGATTAATGGATCATTATTTAAGTTAAGAATAATCAATGGGCAAATATATTGCGCTGGCTACGTATTTGATGGGCAGGTGTACAGGAGCTTAATTGCTGTTCTTAGCGAAAGTGGATTAACAGGTAGTGAATCCGTAATTTATTGTAAAGTATTGGTTATTTCATGTGAGAGTAGCTGCTACATTAGGGATATTGCTAAACTATCTGAAGGTGATGTGGTAGCTCTTGGTGCTTATTATAGCACGACTTTCTACCCAAAATACCAACTAATGCTTCTAATATTAGATAAAGGACTGAGCACGTGCCGAGGCTTTATATTAGAAAGCGAGAACTCGCTGATGCCTAAGAACATCTTTGTAGTGGGAGAAAATAGAATATTCTGTATGGCAGTTAGTGAAAGCACAGTAAGTTATGCAGAGCTTAGTTCATTAAAGATCAAGGAGGGAGAAAGCGTAAAAGTAAATCTCCTTTCACTTAAGGGTGGTCTGTTCTCTATAGTGGCCGTACGTAGCAACAATACTATCTATGCGCTAGTGAGAACGAGCGGTTCTCAGTACCTATTGAAAATTTCTCCGGGTTCGTCAGTAATAGAACTTACTGAGACGGAGAATAATCCTATAGCTGTATTATCGGGAAGCAATGAACCAGTACTCCTGACTAGTACCTTAAGAAGCCATAAGGTGGAGAGCATCACCGGCATTACACGGATAACTACACCAACCGACATAGAGTACTCCAAATTACGTGAGGTGCAAGTCAAAGTTAAGATCGGGAAGCAGGTCTTTGAACTAGTTGAGAACAGTGAAGCAATAGTGAGCGCATTTAGCGTTGCGCCCACCACTCAAAGCAATAAAGAAAAACAAAGCGAATTGGCTACATCGCTTACAGCTGCTGCTCATGTTAGCCGTGAGGAGGTTAGCGCCTATACTAAAACAGAGGAGTTCAGAAAAGATGTAGAAACGGCTGCTTCATCGAATTATTACGTATTAATTTTGTCATTAACTTTAATATCGGCCTATATACTGCTGCGAACCAGGCTAAATAAGGCGAGAACTTAATGTTAATAGTGCGGGACCCTATCCTTTTAAGTAGCGCAACCTAAACTAAGGTAGAGGTGAACACTATGGAAAGCAATGTAGCGAGGGCACTAAAGCTCATGAGTGTTGGTAAACCTATCTTCATACATGATTCAAGTAGCAGGGAAGACGAAGTTGACATGGTCTATCATGCTAGCTTCATAGATTTTAGAAAGATAGCAATGCTGAGAACGCTAGCTGGTGGTTTAATATGCTTCTCTATGCCTAAAAGCGTTGGTGAGGTTCTGGGGTTAAGGTATATGAGCGATATTTTGAGGGAAGCTGGCTATATCGAGTTAACAGGGAAGACTCTGAAGTATGGTGATCCACCAAATTTCAGCTTATGGGTGAATCACCGCAACGCGTCGACAGGTATAAGGGACTCCGATCGCGCCTTAACCATAAAGGTGCTCGATAGCGTAGTTGGTCTTGTCGCTAATGGTAAAATCGATGAAGCTAGGAGGAAATTCATTAATGAATTCGTAGCACCAGGGCACGTGCCAATACTTTTGGGCAGGGGTCTTGAGGTGCGCAGAGGCCACACAGAGCTGTCTCTAGCTCTGGCAGAGCTAGCTGGACTAAGGCCTAGTGTTGTGATTACCGAAGTACTTGACGAAGGTCAGGCTATGCCCGTCGATAAGGTTAAGGAATTAGCTAGCAAGCTAGGTACAGTTGTTATCGAAGGTGATGATATAATTAGTGAATGGGAAAAGAAGAAGTCTTATTCTTAATCAATCTTGGACTACGTAATTATCTAAGCCAATAGTTTCAAGTATTGAATTCGTGGTGAGCGCTGTACTTATTACTAAAGTAGTCTAAACAATACATGGGTAATGACTTGCCTAAGATAGTGATTAACGTTCCCATGAATGTGCTCGAGAAGATTGTTAGATCTTATCCTGGGCTGCCGCCCGAGGAGGCTATTAGACAGCATCTTCTAGACTCTTTAGAAGGTGAGGTACCTGAAATGAAGGAGGTACGTCAGGTAGCTGCTACGCAAATATCTAGGGAGGACATTAGTAAGCTACAGAGAAGTATCATGGATTTACTGAATCCTTATACTGCTAAGCTAGATGAATTGAGCAGGCGGCTAGGAACCATAATTGAGATACTCGAGAATTTAACAGAGAGAGTAGCTAACCTGGAGAATTCAGTGAAGGAGATTAGAGAGGGTTATGTAGCTAAGGTTGAGGTGCCTCATGAAGTGAAGCATAGGGAGCGCAGGTCAGCACTAGATTTCCTTCGAGAGCAGAAGGTGATGTTTGAGTCAGAAATTACAGG
This sequence comes from uncultured Desulfurococcaceae archaeon, assembly GCA_964417765.1. Classification (GTDB taxonomy): domain Archaea; phylum Thermoproteota; class Thermoprotei_A; order Sulfolobales; family NBVN01; genus B83-G16. The sequence continues at coordinate 3,073 of CAYQIX010000017.1, read as the reverse complement.
GAGGATAAGGAACAGGGATGCGTTCTTTGAGAGACTTAAAAGAGGTGGTGCAGTTGTTTTAGAGCTCTCTACTGAGAGGGTAGCTGTTGATCCTGAGTTTTGGGAGGAGTTTAAGAAAAAATTATCTGAATTAAACAGCAATTTAGAAAGAGACATGATTAAGGTCTTAGGGAAGGAGGGTACAGCACTGCTTAAGGCATTAATGCATGATGCACAGGTATATTTCGATGCGACAAGAAAGAAATGGGTTCTATTAATTAAGGAGAAGGACTAGGTAGTCCAAGCACGGAAGCTTCCCTTAAGTCCTTTGTTAGGTAACCCCACGGCATTCCTTCAGTATTGTATACCCCGTCAAAGAAGCCGTCCTCATCAACTATTATTAATCCTGCTGTCCCTCTCCCAAATAGCTTAGTATGTTCATCAATTGCTTTCCTTCCCGCTTCATCTGCTCTCAGACCTCCCTCAACATACTTGACGGCCTTAAGTGTTAGGAAAGACAAAATTATTGTCTCACCGATTCCCGTAGCTACAGCTGAGGCGAACCTATTAGCATAGAATCCAGCGCCTGGAATTGCTGAGTCTCCAACCCTGCCAGGAAGCTTCATCATTATCCCACCAGTACTCACTGCAGCTGCCAGCCGCCCACTTTCATCTAGGGCTACAGCACCAACTGTATCGCATTCTAATTCAAACATCTGTCTAGCTATAGTAAAGTTCCTGCTGAATCTCTCAATTGGTATCTCCCCGCTGCAAAGCTTATTAATTAATTCATTGTATCGCTTCAAGACACGCTCTGTTGGTCCAGAATGTTTCTTAAGACCCCACAGCTTGGCTAGTTCATCAGCATACCTTCCGACAATTAAGATGTGATCAGTTCTCTCCATGATTAACTTTGCTAGTAATACAGGATTTTTAGGATATGAAGTCGCGGCTACAGCTCCAGCTCTCCCGCTGTAGCCGTCCATAACGCCCGCATCCATAGTAACTTTCCCTCTTACATCAACTACACTACCCGTGCCTGCATTCAGTAGCCCAGAATCTTCAAGTACTTTAACTGCTTCAACTGCAGCTTCAATAGCTGAGGCGCTCCTGAATAATTCGTAGCCTGCAGTGAGAGCATCCTTTAGTACCTTGCAAACTTCTTCTATCTTATTCCTGTGTGTGCGCCACGCACCAGCACCGCCATGCACCAGAAGTATAGGTGGTTTGCCTCTCATACTTGGCACCCTCCTCTAATTATAGGCATGTAATATAAAGTTCTGAAGGACCTTATGTTTGGTGAGTGATGGTTAGTGAAGCAGTGAGACTTTATGAATTAAAGAAGAGGATTGCTGAGGAATTAGAGAGTCAGCTATCTAGTGGGTCATTGCTTAAGGCAAGAAGGGATTCTCACGCTAGGAGGAAGCCGAGACCATGTGGCATAACTATTCATCCAGGTCATGGGTGCCCTCTCAAGTGTTTATATTGCTATATATACGACATGGGCTTTACTGACAGAGCAGTGGTGTACTCTCTTGAGCCACTAGAGCTAGTATATGCCTTAGCAATAAATCCCTACGTGGTTCCGACAAGAACGCTGGCAGCTATAGGCTCAGTTACTGAGCCCCTGCTGCCACAGCTCAGAAATAGGACTATAGCTTACCTTAAGGCAATAACGAAGTGGTTGCATCTTCCTGCACAGATTAGTACAAAGGAGGTAATAACTCCCGAGGTTGCTAAGCAGTTAGCCTTGGCTCACCAAGAATTGAGTGTTCTTATATCGGTCACATCATTGAGGAGAAGCAGAGTCTTAGAACCGCGTGCACCGCCGCCGGAACTTAGGATCCTCGGAGGTAAGGAGGCGGCAAGAAACGGTCTTAGGGTAGATCTATTCTTGAGGCCTATAATCCCGGGAGTGTCGAGTGAGGACATTAGCGATCTTCTTGCATTAGCGAAATCAAACATGTTTAAAGGTGTTGTTGCGGGGTCACTACGTATAACCGAGGGAATATTGAAGAAATTGAGTGAAGCCAGCATTTATGATCATGAGCTAATCAAGAGAGCGGGAGGTGTGCGCCCTAAGGGAAGCAAGCAGATACCTATTAAAACAGATGATATCAAGCTGATAATTAAGGCTGCGGCCCAAAAAGTAGGTCTCGAATTTCTCCGATCTGCGTGTGCCGCTAATGTAGTAGCTCACAGAATATCTTGCGGACTCTGCCGGTTCGGGCCCTGCGGTGATGCGCTGAAGCTCCCCAATGAAAATGATATACTTGACTTCCTCGATTACATTGGTTTGAAAAGTGAAGTGCTTGTAACTGGTAGAAGTATTAGTATAGTTATAAAAGCAAAGAAAGAGTGCAAAAGAAGAATTGAATGGGTAGAGTCATTCTTGGAAGATGCCTATAAGGTACCATTTGACATTAAGTTAAAGAAGAAACAATAAAAATAGTAGGTTTATTACGTTCTCAGTTTGCGCAATGGCTTAAGCGCCATCTAGTCCTAACCACTTGAGCAGCAGCTTATACGCGTGAACTTTAGCAATACATTTTGAATTCTGCGGACCTGGCTTCTTCATGAAGAATGCGTTAACTTCGTAGACTGTTCCCTTAGCGCCATTATCTACAGCTATCTTTCCTAATCTTATTAGGTCTACTAGGATACCAGCTAGTGCTGGCGAGTCATTTATTCTTGCGTTAATGTATATTGAGTCCCTGAATCCGTTGAATGATATGTACTCTAGGTGTAGTGACACGAACTTGCAGTCGCCTAGTGGCTCTAGGTAGCCTGTAGGCTTTATGAAGTTGGGGACTGAGTACCCAAGGATGTCTTCAACCATTGATGACTTAGTTACTTCCTTCATCTTGTTTCTCTCAGGGTACGTCAGCGCTAGGAAGTCCGTGTTGCCGCCGATATTGAACTGCACGATGAACTCTACATGCCTATTCCTCTGTGCTAGGTGCTCTAGGAGGTCAGCTGTTAGCGGTGTTGCTCCAGTAGCTCCGTCGTCGCCGAATATGACTGCTCCAGATTTTTCGAATATTTCGACTATTCCTGGGCTGTTAGCGATTGGAGTAGGTATCGCATTAACGAA
>CAYQIX010000016.1:0-24465 GCA_964417765.1 uncultured Desulfurococcaceae archaeon | reverse complement strand
CTCAACTTACTTACGTCAGCCTCAAGGTACGGAGAGACTAACGTTATATTGAACCTATCGTCAACTCTTACATCACTGTAACTCATATTAAAGAACTCAATGTACTTCTTCATCAGTGCTTCAATCCTAGCAAGTGACGCCTTCCGAATTAGTGCCGGTGCCTTATCCCTATGGAGTACCTCCTCTCTAATCCACCTAAGTACTGCGAGCCTGTACCATGTCCTCCTTAGCTCCTCAGCATCCTCTCTAAATATCCTAACTTCTTCCTCAATTTCTGAAATCCTCTTCTCAGTATCCTCAATCTTACTCCTTAACTCACCTTCCCTCTTCATGAGGTCCCCTATGGTTGCCCTCAACTCCTTCAGCCTGGCTTCAACGCCCTCTAGCTCCTGGACCTCAATCAGTAACTCCCTCCTCTTCATCTCTAGCTCACTTACTCTCCTTAAGTAGCTCTTAATCTCATTCTGAAGTCTCTCCAGCTCGGCAGCTGACTGCCTCAACCTACCGATTACCTCACGCAACTCCTTAACTCGATCGGAAGCTCCCTCTGCTATGCTAATGGCATCTTTAACGCTGAAGCCCTCACCAAAGAACTTGCTTAGCTCACTCCTTAATTCACTCGCCTTAGTTTGAAGGATAGATACCTCCTCTTCAAGAGCTTCTACCTCCCTCCGTAGGCTATTAACTCTCTCCTCACTAACTCCTTGGCGTATAATAGCTTCGACCTTAACCTGGTCCTTCTCAGCACTAACTAACTCACTCTCCTCCCTCTCCAGCTCCTTAACCTCATGCTCGAGGAGCTCAAGTTTCTCCTTAATACTCCTGATATCTTCACTAACCTTCCTTAACCGCTCCTCAAACTCCTTTAATTCACCTTCCCTGGACTCAGCTGACTCCAGCTTAATCATCAGATCCTCAAGCTTTCTCAATTTATCTTCTAGGGATGAATACTCCTTCTCTATCTCCCTAGCTTCACTCATTAGCTGCTTCACCCGCTCCCTCCTAGCCTTAATATCGCTGCTCAAGTTCTTGATTAACCTCTCTCTATGTTCCTGAGTTAGTGGCTGACCGCAGAGTGGGCACCTCCCTTTAAACCCTCTCTTAAGTATCTCGAGCTTTTCTTCAGCCTCCCTCGCTCTGCCCTCTTCGACAGATGCTTGAGAAAGCTTCTCTTGATGAAACTTCTTCAGCACCTCAATACGCTGCTTTAGCCTGCCTGCACTATTTCTTACAGCCGCTATAGCCTCATTTACGGACTCAAACCTCCTGTCTAGAGTAGCTGAAGCCTCATTAAGTACTTCATTTAACTCATTGACCAGCTTACCGAGTAGCTCCTCGATGTTCCTCTGATCTGACTCTAGCCTACCTAACTGCTCTACTAATCTAGCTATTTCTTCCTTAGTTTTACTCAGTCTCTCACGAACCAATTCTAACCTCTTGACTCTCTCCTCTATGCCCTCAGGATACTTACTGAGTATTGACTTTAGCTCTCTTAATAATTCCTCAGCGCTTCCGAGCTCATTCCTCTTGGAGTCGAGTAATGTATTTTTATTCCTTAAATTCTCATTAATTACTAACAACTCGCGTAGCTTCTGCAGCTGACTAGCTAATTCACTCAGTCTAGCTGCCTCCTCTTCAAGCTCCTTTAGCTTCGCTACTTCAGCACTTAGCTCATTTACCTTCTTCTTCCGGACCTCAACCTCACTCCTTACGTTCTTCAGCTCTTCCTCGATGCTTATTAGCTCCCTTCTCCTAGCCTCCAGCTCCTTTTGTTTATTTTCAAGTTCCTCGATCTCGCTCCTTACTTTCTTAATTTCGCTGCATACAGTCTGAAGCTCACTCCTTAGTTTATTTAGTACTTCCGAGAGCTTCCCTAGTGACTCTTCCTTCTCCTTAATATCAGCGACTACTCTGCTGTATGACTCTCTCAAGTTATCTAATCCTTGCTTTGTTGGCTGATATGCCTGGGAAGGTACTTTCTTGGTTTTAACACTTATTTTATACTCCTTAAGCTTCTCCCACGCTTCCTCGAATGCATTAAGACCTAAGAGCTCATCAAGTATCCCTAGCCTCTCTGCTGGAGTAAGTGTAATTAATTTTGTTAGAGCTCCTTGAGGTATTATAGCTACTGTCTGAAGGGAATCTGCTTTGAGGCCTAGGAGCTCTTCTACTTCCTTATTTACGGTACTTACACGCAGTATAGTCCTGCCCTTGCCCTTGAGTACTGCCTCATGCCTTCCTGACTTAGATATCCTCCTCTCAATAACTACTTCTTTACCGTCTACGTCGAGCCATAACTTAACTACTGCCTCAGCACCTCTAGGCGCTGCCGCATTAACTAGCCCCTCCAGCTTACCCCTGCGTGCCCGGCCCGTCAGCGCGAAGTATATTGCATCTAGAATGCTCGACTTACCAGCACCGTTTGGGCCTACGAAGGCCGTCACGCCTTTCTCAAAAATTACCTCAGTTTCTCTGTGAGATATGAAGTTCTTAAGATATACTTTCTTAATTGTTATTGGGCCAAACACCAAATCAAGTCACCCTAGGAACCTTTCTAGGCCTTTGCCTGATGTCTTCCGGATCTTGCTGTAGGAGATAGGTATAGGCTCCAGCTTACCTATTTTATCTGCCCACAGCTCCTTGTACTGAAGTAGCTTCTCAATCCACACCTCAATGTCCTCTTCGCTCTCACCAGCAAGTATATCCTTTATCTTCAGTATCGCAGCTGCTGCTTCCCTTGCCATTCTGTTGCTCGGGTTCCTGCTTAGCAGAGAAGCAACTATGCTTAATGGATCTACCTCGGCTAGCTCTTTCCCGTATACTTGAATACCCTCTGCTACCCTCTCTAGCCTAACCCTCACGTATGCTTTATTCCTGGTTATTTTCTTCACCTCCTTAACTATGTCATCCTTGACATTGAATGGCACAGTTATCCAAGCATGAATTATCCCTTTCCTACTTGACCTGCCTAGAGTGTTGAGTACTAGCTTCAAATCCTCTTCAAATCTCTTATAAGTAGTCTTAACTACTACTTGAGGTCTTACTTCTAAGTCGACACTATGTACAGCGGCTTCAGCACCACTTAAGTCAACAATGTAGAAGCCTTTGCCCTCACTCTTCCACACAGCTATTTCATCCACCCTCATTATGTCTATACTTCCTGCATAAGCTAAAGTCGCACCACCCTCTAGCTTCTTACATATTCTTCTGTGCAGGTGTCCCATTGCTACATAAGTCACTTCTGAAGGTATGTCAGCTAAGTCGAGGCCTTCTTCAAGCATGAAGAACTGCTTTATATTCTGATGAAGCATTAAGACAGCTATATTACCAGCAGCTCTAGCTCTTAAGTCTTTAAGAGTTTTCTTAAGTGACTCCAAATACTTTGTTCTCGGTGGATGATGAGATATTCCTGCAATAACATACTCACGCCCCTCACAATTAATTACATCTACCTTTGGTGTTTTTGAAGTCCCTAGTAGCCTCAGACCAGGTACTAGAGCTTGAGGTGGTAGGTCATACCTCTTAGGCAGGTCGTGCTCGCCAAGAATAGAGTACACTTTAATTCCATTATCACAAGCTTTCTTGATGACATCGTTAGCTATTTTAATAGCTCTATTTGGAGGCCGTGGTCTATCAAACATGTCACCTGATATCACTATAGCCTTAACACCCTCCTTAATCGCTAAGTTAACAGCCTCCTCAAAGAGAGAGTATATGTCTAACTCCCTCTCTTCAATACCGTACTGCCGAAAACCTAGGTGAACATCAGCTAAGTGTGCTATTAGCAAATTCCCTACCTACTCAAATTCTAATTAAGAAAGCTAATATTAGGTGGCATCTTAATCAATTAACACCAGTTAAGAGCTACCTTATTGAAGCTCACTAATACACAGGTAATACTCTGTCAATATAACTAGGGATTTAATAAACTGACTTATACTCTTAACATAGTGATCTAATGTTAAGCCGAGACAGAAGCTCGCTAGTAATAGGTGCTGCTGTACTGCTGACCTTTACGGTACTAGCTATTGCTGACAAATACACTATGTTTTTTAGGAGCTATGATGCCTACATAATAAACTATGTAAGGTCATTACCTCCAGATTTCATGTATGTTTTTTCTGTGGTGTCTGCTGTAGCTAGTATTGTCTTTGTTTGGGGTTACGTCCTATTACTTACAGTACTTTCACTAACTATGGTCAAGAAGCTTAGGAAAATTATTCCTCAATTAATTATCACGCTGTTAATTGTTGAGTTACTTACTGCAGCAACTAAATTCATTGTTGGCATACCGAGACCTTCAGTAGCTCTCATAAGAGGCGCGGTATTAAGCGGTAATAGTGTTATCTCTAATCTTTTTCTTAGTGTAGAGCTGATGTCCTACCCCTCTGGCCACGTAGCAAGATTCACGGCATTAGCCTACGTATTGAGGAGATATTCCAGAATTCTAGCTACCTTACTCTACATACTTATTCCAGTTATAGCAGCTAGTAGGGTGCTGCTCGGTGAACATTATTGTATAGATGTTATCGGGGGCTTCCTGCTTGGTCTGGGAGTATCGTTGGTAGTTAATTCGCTTATGGGTGAGAAGATAAGAAAAGCAAAAGTGCGGTGACATACGCATGATTGCTTCAGTCACTATGAACTTTATTAACATTGCTAAAGTAGTATTACTCTCATTAATACCGTCTTTTGAAGGGAGATACGCTCTTTTAGTTGGCATCGCCTACGGTTTAGATCCACTTACGTCGTTTGCAGCAGCTTCAGTAGGGATCACCATACTTGCACTTACTCTACCTAATATCTTAGTGTATATAGACGATCTAGCTAAGGCACTCGGGAAGCATAGGTGGAGTACCCTCTCACGAATATCTGAACTGTACTTGCGTTACGTGGGTAGCGTAAGGCGGAGGGTGCGTAAGTATGTCGACAGGTACGGTGCTCTAGGACTGGTAATATTTGTTGCTGTGCCGCTGCCTGCCACGGGCGTGTGGACAGGGTCCTTAGGAGCTTATATTTTAGGAATGAATAGGAAAAAAGCTATGATTTCTCTCTTGGTTGGTGGAATTGCTTCAAATCTAGTAACTCTCACTGCTGTAGTACTTCTGACTTAAGTGCTGATTCAAGAGAATGAGTATTATTGGTCTTAACTTACATCGTGCTGATAGGCAGTATTGATACATTGATATTATTAACTTGAATTCTCACTTCAGTGAGGGTAGCTAATGCTAGGTGAGGCAGCAGGCTTACTAGCAGCAGTGGGATCGGCTGTAGCGTTTTCTACTGCTTCAATATTTATTAAGTTGAGCTTGAGAGACATAAAGAACCCGTTTCTTGTTAATGGCATTAGGGCTTTATTCGCTTCAGCAGTCTATGCACCAATTCTAGTTTATGTCGGCATTGTTGGAATTAATCCGTATACTCTAGCTTTAATAGTAGTTTCAACAGTCATTGGACCAGGTGTAGGCGACATTTTCTTTACTGTGAGTGTCGATAAGCTGGGTGCCGGCTTGGCTACAGTGCTCTCGTACCAATATATCCTTATAGCTCAGATACTGAACATAGTTATTCTGCAAGACTACAGAGGCTCCATTGCTCTGTACCTAACTCCCTTAGCTCTACTAGGTATGTACTTGGCTGTTAGCGAAGGAGGGATGAGGGCGAACATTAGAGGAGTTATATATTCCTACTCAGCAGCCATTGCATGGGCATCAAGCACAATACTTGTCTCGTACCTTGTCAACACCTGCAACTTACCTCCAGCAGAAGTTGCTGGACTTAGGGTTATGTTTCTGGCACCTATGTTAATGAGTTTTGGCGCTAAAGACGTAAGAACAGTAACTAAAAGGGCACTAGCTATCCTAGGTACTTCAGGCATTGTATCCTACTTCATAGGTTTCATTCTATTTACTACGTCACTTAAGGTACTTGGTGTAATGGTACCTTCGCTAGCAACTGCGCTAACCCCTATGCTCTCTCAATTAATTTCAAAGAAAGTACTCTCTGAAGCTCTGACACCTAGGAAGATCGCTGGCTCATCACTAATTATAGCTTCATTAATTTTAGTGACCCTGCTCACCTAAGAAAGAAAAGATAAATAATGGCGGTAGAGAGGAACCTAAAATGTGTTCTCTGTTTGTAGGAAAAATATGTTGCTTTACTCCTGCAGTATGCTTAATACCACGTTTATGTGCTCGATGGCTACCTCAACGTGATTTACTATGAAGACGCAATTGATGGTATCTTTAGCGTCGCTCAGGTATTTAAGTGCTTGATTCAGTGCCGATACCGCGCCTCCAGCATTTCCCTCCTTAATAAGTTCTTTAGCGTGATCTAACATCTCTTCAGCGTTTTCTAGCTTTTCCTTAGCTGACTCGCTTATCCTGCATATATGCATCTTGCTTATTTTCAAAGCATCCTTGACTAGCTTCTGCGCTCTCTCTATTAGAGCGCAAGCGCTTGAATGCTTTTCTCCTCCTGTTTCCTCAGCTGTGTGCAGTATCTTCTCGGCGTGACCTATTACATAGTTAGTTACTGTATTTAGCATAGCCTCTATCTTCGATATCACTGCAGTAAGTATTCTGAGGTACGGCTTGCCGTGACCTATCTCCTTCCTCAGATCAGTAACCTTTTCTTTAATCTGCTCCATTAAATCCTTAATCTTGTTTATCGACTCAGTCATTCCCTCCTCATCGCCTGCCGCGGCAGCATTAGCTAGGGACTTGAGCTCACTTATTACTTCCCTACTTAAGTTAGCTATCTCAGACACTACCTCCTTAATATCATCAGGTATTCCCGGATTTGCCGTTACGTGAGACTCAACATAGCTTATGAAAGCCTCGATGGCCTTTACCGCGTTACTTATGTTGTACCCTACTTCTATTCCGTGATGTGCTATTCTATGCCTCAGTGTTGCCTGCACGCGCATTGCATACACGATCCTCTCTAGCTTCCCTAGATGTGCGATTAACCTCATCTTGCTTACATTTAGCTTCTTCTCAATCAACTCCTTCATCTCCTCTAATCTATGTGAAAGTCTGTCAGCTATAGTTTCCAGCCTATCAGCTGCCTTGACTAATCCCATCTCCCTTAGCTCCTGAGCGTTCTCTCTCAGCTCCTCAATAGCTTTCTCTGTTGAGTTCATTATCTCCGCTACTCTGGCTTCGATCCTCTCAGCTAAAGTAGCTGCTACTGCCTCGTTTAATTCGGTGCTAACATACCTCAGTATATCCTTGATCTCGCTTATAGTAGTGTTTAGGTATTCCTCATCCCACTCAGCAGTTCCATTCATGACGCCCGCTAAGTACTGCCTAACCTCTAACAGCTTCTCGCTAGCTTTGCCGAGCATCGCGTTTAGCTCAACAGCTAGTGTGGCGTTAATCATTCCCCTATTCTGTGCCCTAACAAGAGCATCCTCTAGAGCACGCACGCTAGCGTTTAATGCATTAACTAGCTGAAGGCATATCCTAACTTTTGCCATTATTCTTAAGCGCTCCTTCTGAGGCTCAGGCAGGTACTCCTTAGCTGCCAAGCTTATCGCCTTATGAACTTTCTTCATACCCTCGATGAATAGCTGCCTAGCTAGCGTCCTATTGTCCTCCTCCTCAGCTACCGTTATGTTGTTGAGAAGCTCCTTTGTCTCATTAATCATTATCCAAGGCTCAGTACCTGGAGTGATATTCCACATAGTCAGCAATCTTTCAGCCAGCGTTATTGAGTGGTTCAGTATTCTTGCATAGCTACTATTGGCTACGACGGGCACGGTTTCAGGTGGGGTCTGAGCTCCTGCTGCATCATCAGTGCTCTGTGCTAATGCAGTTGCTGGGACTAGCATACCTAGAGCTATTACTAGGATTAAGGGAATTGCCACCAATTTGGAACTTACTACCATCTTACCCACCGCTGAAGAAAACGAAATTGTTCTAAATTAAAAACCCCTCAAGGAACCACGGAAAACGATACGCATGCAACTTAAGGAACGGTCCGTTCTTACAACTCCTCTCTCTTACTAAGGAACTCCCTACCGCTCTTCGTTAAGGATAGGTAGGTCTTACCCCCTTCATCAACTCTATTAATTAGACCTAAATCAGCTAACTTTCGCACGCGCCTCCATATAACAGACTTGCTAAGACCCACCTTTCTGGCTAGACCCGAAATTGTTAGTCTCTCATCTTTGAGCGCCTTAAGAATCTCCACATCACGCTCATCAACACCACTTCCAACTATGAAACCACTAGGCCCCTCCGTGGGCGAGCCGCCTACACTTGAGGATGGTGCTCCCCCCTTCCTGAGCCTAGCTATGCCTATGAGGACCGCAGCTATGATAACTACTAGCACTACCGCTACGTAAATCCCCCAGTTCTGTATGCCGAGAGGTGAGGTCGTAGTTGTTGGTGCGGTTTTGGTTGCTGTAGATGTAGGTGATGTAGTTGTCGCTGTAGGTGAAGTCGTGGTTATTGGTGACGAACTAGTGATAGGGGTGGTTTCGCCAGGTATAGAAGTTGCTGGTGCGGTAGTCGTTGTGGTCGTTGTTACAGGTGAGGTTGTTGACGTAGTGGCTGTCGGTGATGGTGATGTCGTTGTAGTAATTGGACTTGACGTAGTTGTAGGGGTAGACGTGGTTATAGCAGGTATTGTGGCCGGCGTAGATGGAGGCGTTGTAGTTGTTGGGGTCGTAGTGACTATTGGTGGGAGGAATTGTATCAGGTAGGTACCTTCACTTCCGTAAGAGAGGGTTATTGTGTTATCGTACATGGAAATAGTTGCCGAGCCGTTAAAGTACAGTAATGCCGCACCCTTAGGGAGAACTACTGTTGCTGGCCCTGCTGGCGTTATCACTATCTCAATGTACTCAGTTACCTGTGTTGCAACTAGGGCGGTATATGTCAGCACTACATCTTTTGATGTATTTGCTGTATAGATTACTAGCGTAGATCTATCGACAAGTTCTACAGGTAGGATATTCCCAGCTTCATTAGTTGCTATAGCACTTTCAGGGACTACACCCTTATCCACCTTGACGTACACTGTGTAGGTCCCCTCCACACCGCTAATCATTACCGTAACTGAAGCTCGACCTTCGGGATCTAGCTTGTATGTGTAACTTACTGAGTAGGCATGAACGCCTATAGCCGAAATAATGAGCATAAAGATAAGTGCAGTGACGGCTATTGAGGCACATACTCTCCTTAACATTATTTTCATCTCCTCATCTTCACGTAATTCATTATTAACGCATCTTAAATTAAATTTACTGCTTATATATAGCGTAAAGCCGTAATTAATGCTTGATTTTAGTCGCCTATGGAGGAATTTAATCCTAGCTCATGCGTATTGAAATCATACCTTAATACAGCTATTATCCCTCCTAAAGCATTCAGCTTAACTGATGCAGGTGTTTCCATAGGTACGATCCTAACTATGGCACCCCTACTTTCAGCTTCGCTGAGTATCTCCTCGATAACTTCCCTGTTGCCCCCACTCAGTAACTCCTCACTGACTAAAAGCTTACTGACAGCATTAGCCTTAACTGCTAGCTTAATGGGCTCTATACCGTATGCTACGCGTTCGGGCTTCTTACTTAGATACATCATGAACTCATTAAGTATTTCTTCAGCCTCAATGGCTGATACTTCCTTAAGTAAGTTCTTGACTATGTCCCTACGAATTAATTCGTTAATTCCTGCTCTACCACCAGATGATACTGAGTCTGTGTATACCTTAATGCCTTTGTCTCTGGGAAGCTGTGCAGTTAATTTCTTAGCTATTAGGTCCTTAAGGAATGCTGGTGAGCCGATGATAATGAGCTTTACCTCTTCTCTATCTAAGATAGGTCTTACTAGCTCTACTATGTGATTAATTACTCTCTCTATTGAGTTCGGTTCATTACTCGATATGCCTGGCAGCGACTTATCTACTAAGTACCTAACCCCTTGGTGGTAAAGCATAGCCACTGATACCTCATCGAAGTCTGCTGCGATGAGTAGCGCATTAACCCACCTTCCGCTAGCTTTCTTGAGCCTATGCAGCTGAGACTTACTCCACGACTCCTTAATTATACTGACCTCTGTGCCTACATCAATATTGAGGGTATGGTGCGAACCCTTAAGCCCGTATCCATCTGGAGCATCAACTATTATGCCGTGAATTCTAAGCCTAGTAGCGAATGGCTGAAAGTAAATGTTCTTCACCTTAATAGCTATGACCATAGGCCGCCTCCTCTTTCCCTCACCGTCAATCTTAACATCTCTCAGTGTTCTAGCTACTATTATGTCTCCCTCACTAATTATAGTCTTGAGTACCCACAAATCATCAGCACTTTCAACCCTAACCTTCACTATACCCTTTCTCAAGTCCTCGAAGATTATCTTCAATGTACTACCCTTATCATGTGGAGCTACTAAACTAATTAAGAATTAGTTACTAATGCTCTACCTATGCTGTAAGTTTATTAATTTAAACCATACTCACTTTAATGGTGATTGCTGAATGATTAAGAGAACACGTATAAAAGCTACACTAGCTGAAGGTTTTAAAGTGGAGGCTCAGGCAAGAAAGCACAAGATAGTTATGGATCTCCCAGCGCCATTAGGAAGTGACGTGGGTCCTACACCGGTTGACGTTCTCCTGGCATCATTAGCTGGCTGCATAGGCATTGTAGCTAGGTACCATGCCCCAAAGCATGGCATAGAAATAAAGAACATGAGTATAACTGTTGAAGCCGAATATGATACAGCTGGATTTGAAGGGCAGGACATAAAGCCTGGGCTTCTGAACGTTAATGTTGTAGTAGAGGTTGAGTCTCCTAATAATGAAGATGAAATCAAGAAGTTCATAGAGTTCGTTGAAAAGCACTGTCCAATAGAGGATACCTTGGAGAGCGAAACTCCAGTAAAGACCACTGTCATAAAGAAATAATAGCACCTAGGTAGGGCTGAAAGCTAAAGAACATTTTATCTTATTTTAAGGCGCTGAAAAAGCTATAATATCGGTATTATGGGATGCTGGATATAGTAGCTGATAGGGTTAATGCTGCACGTAAGTATGTTTTACTTGATGAATACGTAATTAAGGTAATTAAGGCGGGAAAGGTAATCGACTTTGCTAGCGGTTCTCCCGACCCTAGGCTCTTACCGAAAGAGGAGATTAGGGAAATAGCGTCGAGAGTACTTGAAGAATACGGCAATGAAGCGCTCTCTTATCCTCCCTCAGTAGGTCTTAGGAGCCTGCGAGATGCTATTATGTTATTACTCGGTGAGCTCGGTGTCACTCTACCTAATTCTAAGGTAGTGGTGACTAGCGGTGCTGTACGCGCTATAGAATTAGCTAGTGCTGTACTACTGGATAGGGATTCTTACGCAGTAGCTGAGGAGCCTACGTTCTCTCCAGCACTATATCCACTCTATGCCTTAGGTAGGGGGATAGAGCACGTTCTCCTCAAGGAGTATAGGGAGCTTGATGTCAGTGCATTAGGGGATGTGATTAGTGAATTACCTGTTAAATTATATTATACTATACCTACAGCACATAATCCCACAGGAACCACATTTAGTAATAAAGTCAGGGATGAGGTAGCTAAAGTAGCGTGTGAGAATGACGTAGTTGTTGTTGAGGATGATGTCTACAGAACTGTACTAGGTGGTGAAGCACCCGAACCTATCTCAGCTATCTGTGCTAGGCACTCACATACGTACGTCTACTTAGGATCATTAAGCAAGGTATTGGCTCCGGGACTCAGGATAGCGTATATGCTCGTTCCTAAGGAATTATTCCCACATATTAGGTCTGTAGCCGGTACTGAGTTAACGTTGAGCCCATTAACAATGCTAATCGCATATGAAGCAATAAGAACGGGGCTTCTGCTAGATAGGATCCGCAAGCTATCGAGAGAATACAGAGAGCGTATGAAAGTACTGAAAGACTCGCTCAATGATTACATGCCAAATAACGTCTACTGGAGCGAGGATGCTGAAGGATATTACGTATTCATTAAGGTCAGAGGCATTAATATGATTAAGCTCCTCGATGACGCCTTAAGAGAAGGTGTAGGGTACATACCTGGCGATGCATTCCTCCATAAGCACAGTGATCCCGAGACGGCTAGGCTATGCATAGCTAAGCCTAATTCAGAGGAAATATCCTTAGGTGTTAAGAAATTAGCTAAGGTGGTTAAAGAAAGAAAGTAGTTAAGTATAGCACTACCTTATTGCTGACTTAATCGCCTCCTCAAATATCTCTAGTCCTACCTTAGCTTCCTCCTCGCCTATCGTTATTGGAGGAATTAGTCTGATAGTGCTCTTACCGCAGGGAAGCAGTACCAGCCCTTTCTTAAATGCCTCGCTAATTACTTTATTACGTAATTTCGTATTGTGCTCCTTAGTCTTCCTGTTCTTCACGAACTCGACACCCCACGCTAGCCCTAAGCCCCTAACGTCACCTACTGCCTCATATTTCTCCTCAATCTCCATTAATCTCTCCTTAAACAGCTTCTCTAGTAGCTGAACGTTAGGCAAGTACTTCTCAGTTAACTCAATAGTTTTTAGAGCAGCTACTGCTGCTAAGGCGTGGCCTCCAAACGTATTGCTATGTGCGCCCGGCTCAAGGTCTAGATCCTTCCTAACTACTGTCGCGCCAGCCGGCACTACTCCCCCACCTAAACTCTTAGCTAAGCATATCTCATCTGGCGCTACATTAAAGTGCTCTATAGCGAACATCCTACCGGTCCTGCCGAGACCCATCTGAACTTCATCTACGATGAGCAGTAGGCCGTACTTACTACACAGCTTCTTAAGTTCTATGAAGAAGTTTCTCGGCGGCACTACATACCCTCCCTCACCCTGAATAGGCTCGGCTACAATAGCAGCAACCTCATCCGCTGGTACGTAGTGATTGAAGAGCCAGTACTCAATGTACTCAATCACTCTACTAACTAATTCGTCAGGATGTTCGTAGCCGTCGATATGCCACGGGTTTCTGTATGGATTAGGGTATGGCACATGCACAACGCCTGGTGTTGTTGGAAAGTACTTCCTCTTATGTACTGGCTTACTAGCTGTTAAGCTCAGAGACCCCAATGTTCTGCCGTGAAATGCCCCAATAAATGCTATAAACAGCTTTCGGCCTGTAGCAAACCTCGCAACCTTTAATGCCGCTTCAACACTCTCTGTGCCACTATTGCAGAAGAACACCTTTTTCTCAAAATCTCCTGGAGCAATGCTCGCCAGCTTCTCAGCCAAGACAACCTGGTATGGATTATAAAAGTCTGTGCCCGCAGCGTGAGCTACCTTCTCAAGTTGCTTCAAAATCGCTTCTTTAATTTCAGGATGTGTTGGATAACCTAGATTTGAAGCTGACACGCCTGAGGAAAAGTCAAGGTAGACATTACCGTCAACATCAATTAACCATACTCCCTCACCACGCTCTATAACTAGAGGCAGCATTTCAGGGTCGTGAGTTGTTGTCACAACATACTTATTGTGTTTCTCAATTACTTCCCTAGCTTTAGGTCCTGGAGGAGCCACCTTAATAACAGGCTTCTTAAATGTCAAATCCAACGCCTCAAGATATATTCGTACTTTAAGGTAAAAAATTTTTGATTGAACAGCAGGGGTTACTGCTGTAGTAATGTAAAAGAATTTATCCTTCCAGGTTAGAAGGTGCGGATTCATGTACTTTAGTATACGTAACTTCACACGAAGGTAGCCAGTTCGACACTATAATACTATTTTACTTAATCGCTAGATGCAATCGCCACAGAAGTACCTATTAACTTACAGCTCAGACTTTATAGATGAGTGGATAGGTACATACACGAATAAAGTCAATACACTAGACCGCACAAGTGCGGTGCTACCATGAATAGTGAAGCACCTATCTTTGGGTGGATGTTGAATATAGCATTAATGCTTGCCTTAGCTAAGGTTTTTGAAGCCTTGGTTGTTAGAGTGGGTTTACCGAGGGTCGTTGGGTACGTTATTGCTGGCTTAGTACTTGCCGTTGTGGGCTTTGAAATTGATGTTGTTAGCTACGCTTTTGCACTAGTAGGTATAATTGTGATGCTTTTTTATGCTGGGTTAGGTGAAACAACTAAAGAATTCCTCAGGGGGTTGAAGAGAGCTGGTCTAGTAGCGTGTGGCGGAGTTATTGGAGCAATAGCTTGTGGTTTTATAGCTGGCTTAATTCTCAATCTATCCAGTAGTGAGACTTTAGCACTGAGTGTAGCTTTCTCAGCTACATCAGTAAGTATTACTGTTAAGACTCTCGAGGAACTGGGTAGACTTGGAAGTATAGAGTCTAGGGTCATAGTGGGTGCAGCTGTCGTTGATGACGTTCTCGGCCTCTCACTAATCAGCATCATGGTCGGTATAGCTACAGAGTCTCTGGACCCCTATACCATATTAGGTACCACAATACTAGCTTTCGCCTTCTGGGCAGGTGTGGTAGTCAGTTCAGAGCGCATGCCTAAGCCACTAATGAAGCTCTCTCAACTAATGCGTGTTGAAGCCTTCTACCTAACAACGACATTCATTCTCTTAATACTTCTGTCATATTTAGCTATATACGTTAAGTTAAGTGCAATACTCCTCGCTTACGCTCTCGGTTTAGGGCTCTCGAGTCACCACTATCTGAGAAGGAGAGTAGCTAGCGGAATCTACCCCCTAGTAGCTATATTCACCCCCTTATTCTTTGTCTATGCTGGCTCGCTAGTTGATTTGGAAGAGGTAGCGCATGCTTTTCTAACTGGTACATACTTAGTAACAGCAGTCATAATCCTGATTTTTGGGTTCATATCCAAAATACTAGGCTGCGCCCTAACGGCTAAATTACTTGGCTTTGATAGAAGGACCTCACTCATCGTCGGTATAGGTATGGTCCCTAGAGCTGAGGTAATGCTAGTTACAGCTGCTATGGCTCTAGAGCTAGGAATAATGTCATATCACGTCTACAGTGCACTACTAACACTCATAATCGTGTCATCTATAGCTGTGCCTATAATGCTGAAGAAAATCTATGCAGGAACACCAACGTTTTAAAATGCAGTAAACTGAGAAAAATAGCACTATAAAGCTACTGCCTAACTATTCCTACTAGTCTTAATGCATCTATTAGTTTAGTACCTGGCGGCACCTGATAAGCATAGACACCTGCTTGAGCTAGAACTTGCGCCAGATTAGCCCCCATATTCGGTGCTAGAACTACCCTAACATTATTTGCTATCAGCCACTGCGCTAGCGCAACCCCAGCCCCCTGAGGCATCGTAGCTGATGGATTACCATGGATACTTACTGACACCACTTGCCCATTCTTTACGTCAACTAAAGCTATATATGGTGATCTAGCAAACATCTGAGATATTATGGAGTTTATGCTGTTATTATCGATGACCGGTGCCGCTACCCTAACTTCTCCTAGAGGAGGTGGTTGCGGCTGCTGAAGTGGAATTTCCCATCCTCTTTTCTTTCCCCAACCTCCTCCGACACCCCAGCGTCCGCCTCTTCCGCGCCCGTATCCGTAGCCCATTACCTCACCTTGAAATATTTTATCAAAACCCTGAGCTACCCTGTGATGACTTACTTAACATTTCCTTAAGTTCCTTAATTCTCTCCTCGACGCTTCTTAGCTCTTCCTGTAGGTCCTTAAGGTCCTCTTCAAGCTCCTTCTTGTATTCCTCAAGCATTTCTAATTCCTCTTCTGGTGTTGGTGGTGGCGGCGGGTATGGCGGATATGGAGGTGGCGGAGGATACATTGGGTACTGTTGCTGCGGCTGTGTCTGCTGGACCTGCTGCTGCGGCTGAGGCGGTGGAGGCGGGTACTGGTATGGGTACATGTACGGGTATGGGTATGGTGGTGGCGGCATATACTTCATTAATTTACGCCAATACCTAGGCCAAAACATTTTCTCACCAAGTAATTTTTTGTCGATGCACATTAATAACGCTATATGAAAATTGTGCTTTAGCTCATTTTTGAGAGGTAGTTTTTCAAGTCTCCTAGAATTATTTAATGTGGAAAGTTGAGGTGTTAAGCATGAGTCAGGATCGCCCGCCTTGGAGGTGGTGCTGGAGGCGTGAAGGTAGGGGCAGGAGACCTAAGCCTAGGTTCATAGGGTTTCAGCCGTCACGAGTTGCATTCGTGCCACTTGATGAGTCCGGCCGCCCCGTGAATAATGAGCCTATATATCTAAATCCAGATGAGCTTGAGGCACTCCGCCTAGTGTACTACCTGGGCTTAACTCAGGAGGAAGCGGCTAAGAAGATGGGTGTTTCTAGAGGCACCCTGTGGAGAGCCTTAAGCAGTGGGAGGAAAAAGCTAGTTTCGGCTTTGGTTGAGAGGAAGCCACTAATACTTATGCTTAGCTCTGCCCCGTAGTTGGTGTAGCTACCTTAAGCGCTGTCTCAACATATTTTCTCCACATCTCAAGCATTACCTTATAGGTCTCGATATAGTACATCATCGCTATGAAGCCCATCCACATGCTTGACCACGCATACATCGTCATAAACGGGTCAGGTAAGTAGGGCGGCACCCACCAGTAGTACGGGTAGTAGGGGTACGCCATACCTACCCACCCCCACCTGGTCACCACGTTAATGGCGGGTACGCATACGGCAGCATGTACGGGTATGCATACGGGTACCAGTAGTACGCGTAGTAAGGCATCATCCAGGGCCAATACCACCTAAGCCCCCATGGAGCGCCGAATAACCACCAGCAAGCACCTCTACCAAAAAGCCAGCCAGGTCTCTGCCATGGCGGTAAGTAACTGAAAGGTCCTCTGCCAGGCCATGGTCCCCACCAGCCTCCTCTACCTCTTCCTCTTCCCCAGCCGAAACCGCCAAACCACCAGGCCATACACTCTCACCATATTTTTGTGCGTATGCTCACTTATAAACTTTAAGCATATGAACGAAAATCTACACGAATCAGTAGCTACTTAACATTAGTTAGGTGCTAGGGCCGTAGTACATTTTAAGTAATTTAATGTACATTCTGATAAGCTCGACACCTCTTCTCCACTCATCAGGCGTTATAGTGTCTGCTAGCGGGCAGTCCTTGTCAATCGAGGGTCCGACACCTTCTACATATATTATCGGGTATATCCTGCAGCCCATCGGCCGATGCTTATAAATTTTACATGTACCACTTACTGGATCATAGAAGTAGCAGTGTCCATCAACATTCTTTAATCTCCAGTACCCACCCCAGTATGTAGCGAATTCATTAACTGCATATCCGAGGTTCTCAATGATGGAGATATCAGTTGGCAGGAGGATCATTTCAGTCTCTATGCAGCATAATCCGCACTTTAAGCACTCAGATCTCGTGAATACCTCATACACATCATTCACGATGTTCCACCATATTACATCTTCTTAAAACAGCCGTGCTTACATACTATACTAAATCTACAAGTGCACACGGGTTTTACACCGTCTTCCTCAGTAATTATGATTTCTCCATGAGGGCACACAGCAGGCTTACCTAGTAGGTGCCACAGCTTTTCAACAATGTGCTTAGGTATGCTCAGCTCTATATTTCTAGCTACAGCACACGCTTCTTCTGGACTTAGTCCTAGCCTAGTTAGTGCTACTTCAATGACCCCATGCCTCCAAATAACCTCTAAGCACGTTTTTACTCCTTCACTAGTTAGCTTAACGCCGTCACTTACCTTCATTATTAATCCTTGCTTCTCTAACTTCTTTATCATGAGTGAGGCAGTGGATTTCGATACGCCCAGTACCTTAGCTACATCAACTACTCTTACCGCACCTCTCGAAGCGCCATACTCATATATGGTTATTAAGTAATCAACATCTCTAGTGCTCAGCGAATAGACCATTTCTTAACACCTGCTAGCGCATAAATTACAATTATTGAAGCAAAAATACCTACACCTGCTGAAGGAGGCAGCTCAAGGAGTAACGCAGTGGCGTAGCCAAGTAACATAATAGCAATTGATGAAGCATATGCGATTACATGTATTCTTCTAGCGCTTAATCTAACAGCAAGCAATCCGGGCGCAGCAAGTATGACATGAGATATCAGTACACCTAATGACATAGCGAGCGACGTAGCTGCAGCTGCTGTCAAGGCATACAGTAAGTACCTGTAGTACCTGACCTTAAGACCCATCGAGTAAGCACCTTCGGGATCGAAGAATACGTACTTAATCTCACCCCAGAACATATGCACTAATGGCGTAACGAGTATTGCAGTAGCTGCTAACCTAGCAATATCCCTTGGTGTAGTCAGTGCCGAAGTGCCGAAGACGTAGCTCATAGCTTTAGAAACACCTAGTGGAGACATGAAGCTCAGGTAATAGGTGAGTATAACAGTCATAGTAACTGATATGCATACTGAAGTAGCTACAGCTGAGTCTTCAGGAAATCCCCTGTTAATTGCTTCAGCAGTCATTATTGAAATAAGGATAGAGATTAGCGTAGCAGTAACTACTGGTGGGATAGGTATGTGAGCTACGTCAGTGAGGTACACACCTAGTAGCCCTCCAGCTAATATCGAATGCAGCAATGTGATGCTGAAGGTGACAGACCTAGCAACAATTAATGCTGGACTTACAGAGCCGACTATAGCGCCTCCTAGGAGCGCTGCTATGCCACTGGCGAGCAATAGGTAGCTACTTTCTGAAAGCATGGTCCTCACCGAGAATAACGAGGCCTCTAACTTCAGTGAGGCCTGGGTAAGCAGCTTTAAGGATCTCCAATTTCAGAACCTGACTAGGCTTGCCGACTGCGAAGATCCTCTTATTTATGAGTATTACAGTCGGTTCATATATCATGCATGGTGAGAGCTCGTGTGCCGACATGAGAACGTCGACACCTAATGACTTATGGATCCTGTAGAGCAACTCGACGACCTCGCATTTCACCTTAAAGTCAAGCATTGAGTATGGCTCATCGAGAATTAGTAGTCTCGGACTCCTTATCAGTGCCCTAGCAAGTAGTACTCGCTGCCTCTCTCCACCACTTAATTCACTAAATAGCTTACTTCCATAATTACTTAGCCCGACCAAGCTTAAGAACTCCTCTACCTTCCTCCTTACAGTACTAGACATTATTCTCGGTGGTGGAAGCTTTGAGAGCAGACCCATAGCAACAACTTCTTCTACGGTCATAGGCGCTAATGAATCAACATCAATTATTTGAGGAACATACCCTATCACCTCAGCTACTTTCTTCCTGTCGCTCCACGGCACAATACCGTAGATGCTTATGTAGCCACTTACTGGCTTTAGAAGGCCTATTAGAGCCCTAATGAGAGTTGTCTTACCAGCACCATTAGGCCCCATTAAAATAGCGAAGAAAGGCGATTCGAGAATAAATGAAGCTCCCTCAACTACCGGCTCCTTCCCGTAGGAGATAGTTACGTCTTTTACCTCAATACAGTTATTTAATTCCATACTACTCACCGCTAATTACCTTAGATTCAATAAACTTTCTCTGCAGCACCACTATAACAGCTAAAATAACAATCAGTATTGCTTCTGAAATAGCCAAAGTTGTAGGTATCTCACTTATATTAATGACACATACACCAGCATTTGCCGGACCGTGTATTGCACTTGGTGCACTATTCTTTAAGTTACTCAGTGAGCCTGCTACTACAGCAGGTATCAGATAGGGAACGTTTGATAGAGTGCTGATAGGAACCACTATGTAAGGAATTCTGCTTGACCTAAGCATATTGAGTACCTTAGGGTTCTTAGCTGCCATGATGTCTGTAATTAGTAGTACGTCAAATACTTTCTCTTTATAGAGGTCGATTAATTCCTTTAGTGCGTTTTCTTTAAGCTCAGCTTCAGGCTCCTGGAGCACTATCTCACTGCATTCTAGCCCTAGCTCCTTAACAACATACTGTAGTATTGGTGTAAAGAGGGCTACCTTAAAATTGCCAGATAGGAGTTCTCTAACGGACTGATTATCCTTAGCTAACATGCTCCTAAGTTCCTGCAATCTACTAAAGTAGTAGTCCTTATGTGTAGGATCAATATTTGTGAGTGCCTCTGCTAGTGCTGATGCTGCTGCTAGTAGACCGGAGTATGTAAAGAGGTAGCCATGGGGATTCTCCCTACCTGTCTTAGGATTTACAAGTAAAGTCAGCCCATGCCTAATGTAGTCCCTGTAATCCACAATGTGTGCCTTAACTATTCCTTCTTGAGCTAACTCGTGAATTCTACTTTCTACTACTAGGTGTGATGGGCCTGTCATAAGTACAATACTCACATTACTCAATGAATTAATTAGGTGCATTGTTGAAGGCTCGAAATGGTGGGGATCTACTCCTGCGGGTATGAGTGAATGAACAGCCACCCTACTTCCGCCAATGAATGACGCGATATAAGCTAAAGGTGCTGCAGTCACTGCAAGTACTATTTTATCACTGCTGGAGCTGTAGGTCGGTGAATGCCACACTGTTCTCAGTAAATTATCGCTTTCCGAATAGGTAATTAGTGGATGCGCTAGTAAGGCGATTACAAGAATCAGTGTCAACATATTGGGTAGCTGCTTAGTCACGACGCCACCACACCTAAGTTTTATGGTGTAAAACCACTAATACGTTTTGTACGGAGTAGCCACCGTCATTTCGAGCGGTTCATAACACTTTAACATCTTGTATAAGTATATTATTGTGTAGTTACCCAAGTTTTAGGTGATGTTGCTTGAGATACATTGGTGTTGCAGCATACTCGGGCCCTCCACCCGATCACCTTAAGGCAGCTGCTGAGGAATTTCTCCAGACGCTAGCACTTTGCAGGTCTGTCGATGACACTGCAATAGTTACTGGAGGGTACTGGGGCTTAATGAAGTACGTAGTAGATCAGGCTCTGTCCTTAGGCTTTAGAGTCATTATTATCCCACCTCTAGAAATGGAAGATATTCGGTTCCCCTTAGATGCCTTAGTTATAAGAACTGGGACTTCATTTAGAGTAAGAAGTATATTCTTAGTACGTACCTCAGAAGTTCTTGTCGCATTAGGCGGTGCTGCAGGTACGATGCAGGAAATAGTGACTGCCTATACCGAAGGAATACCCATCTTTGTATTAGGAATGACGGGCTTACCTACTGATAAGCTCTATGGTCTCGCACCATACCTCGACAACAGAAAGAGAGCAGAAATAAGATTCTTTAATGACCCCAAGACACTCACTCAAGCTGTTTGTAAGTACCTCGAAGAGACACCACCTAAAGGGTGGGCGGGGCTGTAATCTCATGCAAATAAGCGGTACTAAAGCGGTTGTGGCTGTAGATGTTGGTGCTACTAATTTAAGAGTAGGTATATTTGACCTTAGTGCTTCATTACTTAAAGTCAAAAATGTCAGAACGCCAAGGTCTGGCGGACAAGACGCCGTAGCTGATACTATCATAGAAATTACTGAGGACTTACTTGAGTCTTCAGGGATTAAGGAAGTAGTAGGAATCGGAGTAGGTACTATAGGACCCCTAAATATAAGGGAGGGTATTGTCGTTAACACACCGAATAATCCCATTAGGACATTCAGGCTTAAGGAACCGCTCCAGGAGTATTTTAAGACCCCAACATATGTTGTGAACGATTGCGTGGCCGCTGTCTGGGGAGAATATAATGCTGGTGCCGGGAGAGGAGTAAATAATGTAGTCTACATCACCTTAAGCACAGGAATAGGTGCTGGCGTGATTGTAGATAGGCACCTACTTCTAGGTAAGGACGGTAATGCACACGAAGTGGGTCATATTACTATAAATTATAAGTACAGGATTCGCTGCGGCTGCGGCGGTATAGGGCATTGGGAGGCTATGGCTTCGGGGGCAAATATACCTAGATTTGCAAGAGAGCTAGCTAGGGAGTGGGTAGAGACTGAGACACCAGCATTAATTAGGGCACGCGAAGGGAGCTTAACTCCTGAAGAGTTATTTAAGTATTGGAGGTTAGGCGATGGATTTGCTACACATGTAGTTAGTGAGCTCATAGAAATAAATGCAGCTGGACTAGGATGTGTAATTAATGTCTATGATCCTGAGGTCATAACTTTAGGTGGATCTGTAGCTATTAACAACGCTGACTTCATAGGCCAGGTTATAGAGAATGTACATAAATATGCAACCAACAGACTTCCTAAGATCATGATCACCCCTTTAGGTAATAACATTGTGCTTATAGGTGCGGCATACCTAGTACTGAATACCCCTGAAGAGCTACTGAGAATTCAGTGCTAGCTACGAGTCGATAAGGTTCATAAGGTTTAAGCAAAATTTGTTTAGGTGTCGGTGTGGGAGTTAGTAACATCATACCTGTAAAACGCTGGAGTCCTAAGCTCGAGGAAGACCTTATTAGGAAGTGGGAGGAGGAGGGACTATATAAGGCGCAAGTTGACTTCAGAAAAGATGAAGAATATGTTGTAATAGACACACCCCCACCCTACCCGTCAGGTAAGTGGGGCGTTGCTCAGGCAGGTCACTACGCCCAAATAGACATGGTCGCTAGGGCACTCAGACTATTAGGTTATAAAGTACTAGTTCCGTTCTACGCTGACAGAAATGGGCTTCCGGCCGAGGTCACTGTCGAGAGAAGGTACGGAATAATAGCTCACGAATTAGCAAGGACTCCTGAGGGCAGGGAGAAGTTTCTTGAGATGGTCAGGAAGGTGCTGGATGAATATGAGGAGGACCTAGTTAAGACTTGGAGGCGCCTCGGCTGCTTATTTGATTACTGGAAGGATGGAACAGACTCACCTAAGTACAGGAGAGTGACGCAGGCAACATTTATTGAGTTATGGCAACGCGGGCTAGTTTACGAGTCCTACAAGCCAGTCACATGGTGCCCACGATGTATGACGACACTAGCTGAGGCGGAGATAGAGTTTAAGAAAAAGAGAGGCAAGCTATACTACATTAAATTTAAAATTAAGGAGACAGGTGAAGACATAATCATCGCTACTACGAGACCCGAGCTCCTTAATGCATGCGGTGCAGTCATATACAACCCAGCGGACGAGAGGTACAAGCACCTTAAGGGTAAGCATGCTGTCGTCCCACTGTACGGTAAGGTAGTGCCTATACTGGAGCACGAATACGCTAAGCCTGAATTCGGTACTGGCTTAGTTATGATGTGCTCATACGGCGACACACACGACGTGTGGTTCTTTAGGGAGCTTAAGCTCAAAGCAACAATACTGATTAATCCTGATGGAACAATGAATGAGAACGCAGGCTTCCTAAAGGGCTTGAAGGTAGATGAGGCGAGAGAGAGAATAGCTGAGAAGCTGGCTAGTGAGGGACTTATAGTTAAGGTAGAAGAGCTGGAGCATGAGATACCTGTGTGCTGGAGATGTAAGACACCTGTCGAATTTATTCACATGAAGGAGTACTTTCTAAAGCAGCTTGAGTTTAAGGATGAGATACTTAAGGTAGCAGATAAAATGATCTTCAGGCCTAAGGAGCATAAGGTAAGACTTGAGTCATGGGTTAAGTCGCTAGCTATGGACTGGCCAATATCGAGGACGAGGTTCTATGGCACTGAAATACCTGTCTGGAAGTGCAGGAAGTGCAGTCACGTAATACTTGCTGAGCCCGGCAAGTACGTGAGGCCATGGAGAGATCCGCCACCTGTAGACAAGTGCCCGAACTGTGGAGCAAATAAGGAGGAAATTGTTGGTGAGACAAGAACGTTTGACACGTGGTTTGACTCATCCATTAGTGTACTCTACGTCACTGGCTGGCTGGACGATAGAGAGGCTTCTCTTAAGGCGCTGGAGCACTCTCTAAGACCCCAAGGATATGATATTATAAGGACTTGGCTCTACTACACAATACTCAGAGTGTGGCTACTGACAGGTAAGCCGCCATTTAGGTGGGTCAGGATAACTGGCATGGGTCTAGATGAAAAGGGTCGAGCCATGCACAAGTCGCTGGGCAACATTATATACCCAATGCCATACATAGAGAAGTATGGTGCAGACGCATTCAGGTACTGGGCAGCAGCCTCAGGCAGGCTAGGCAGCGACTACAGGTGGTCCGAAAACCTAGTGAGGACTGGGCAGCTATTCGCTACTAAGCTAATAAACATAGCTAGATTCATATCACCATTCAGGAACTACGGCGAAGACTTTAAGCTCAGGGAGATCGACAAGGCAATGATTAAGTACGCTACCAGAGTAGCCGCAGAAATAGCTAAGTCCTACGAAGAGCTTGATGTCTTCGAGCCTATTCAGAAAATTTACGATTTAGCATGGAACGTCTTTGCCTCAAACTACTTAGAGACGGTTAAGCCCAGAGCCTACGGTAAGTACAGCTTTAGTGAAGCTGAGGTTAGGGGTGCCCACTATACTCTTCATAGAGTATTTAAGTTAATACTTAAGCTGTTAGCGCCAATAATGCCATTCGTAACTGACTACATCTGGAGGCACCTCTACTCACCTAGCAAGAGCATACACACTGAAGTACTTACTACTGAAGACTTAAAGTATGAAGA
>CAYQIX010000015.1:0-24528 GCA_964417765.1 uncultured Desulfurococcaceae archaeon | reverse complement strand
TTACTCACTATTGTCGTGTAGAGTCCTCTTGCTTTAGCTAACTTAAATACATCCAGTAGGTACTCTAGGTGTATTGTCGGTTCATTGAAGCTAGCGCACACACCATCATCACCCCACTTGAGCGCTAATTCAATCACTTTCTCCGGTTCAATTATATCGTGATCCTCCTTAGGCGGCTTCACTTTACTTAATGACCAGTTCTGGCACCATGGGCAAAGGAAGTTACAGCCCCAGCCACTAAATGTTGTTGCTGAGCTCCCAGGCCAGAAGTGAAAGAATGGCTTAATCTCTATCGGCCTAGATTCTATAGCTGAAATCTTACCGTACCCGATGTTATATAAAGTCCCACCTACGTTCTCATAATTACCGCAAAGGCCTGTAAGCCCTACTGGTATACAGCAGCCTCGAACGCATGTGCCACAGCAGACCCTGCCATCAGGCACCCTGGTTTGGAGCGCAGCTTCCTTTATAGTACCACCGAGGTACCAAGCTGCAATCAGATTTATTTACATATCTTGAGGGTTTTCCCTAAGCTAAATGTGTTCCACTTTTCATTTTAGGCGGCAGCACGCTGTCCTAGTAAGATGCTAGTTACCGTGGTATCACTTCTTCAGCTCCTTTAGTAGCATTTCCATGAATTCTTTCTTGTTAACTATTACTCTCTCATGGACGCCCTGCCCTATCTTCTTATCTCCCCACCAGGCTTCTATCCAGTATGTTAGCCTCCTTCCGTCTATGCTTAACATCTCAGCTCTAATTTCTATCTCAGCATCCACTGGAGCCGCCTTCATGTGCCTCACGTTAACCAGTGTTCCTACAGTTGTCTGATCTTCTGGCAGGTACTTATCA
Source organism: uncultured Desulfurococcaceae archaeon (assembly GCA_964417765.1). Lineage (GTDB taxonomy): Archaea > Thermoproteota > Thermoprotei_A > Sulfolobales > NBVN01 > B83-G16. The sequence continues at coordinate 23,679 of CAYQIX010000015.1, read as the reverse complement.
GTAAAGACTCTGCAGGTCTCCTCCATGAAGAGTATCAGCGATGGTGTCGAGAGTACTTCCACATCACCTGACCCTAAGTGCTTGGCTGTATGCTCTTTAGTAACTTTGAATTTCTTACTGAACTTTAACCCCTTACTTAACTGCTGCATCTCAAACTCACCACAGATACTACTAGCTAATTGCTTTTATTCCCTTCTCGGTTACCTCATATACCTTCCTTCGCCTGCCTTCAACAACCTCCTCCGCTACCACCCTAACCATACCTAAATCCTCCAACTCCTTCATGTGCTGATATAGCGCTCTAAGACTTATCTTCAGACCGTGGTATTCTCTAATAACTTTCCACAAAGCGTATGCGTGCAGAGGCCCATGAGACAATAGCATTTCCAGAATTAGCGCCTTAGTAAAGCCTATCTTCTGCATGTCCATCAACTCTATGGACTTGCCTATTAATGCCTTCAGCGTAGCTGTATCAGTTAGCGCAGCCCCTGTAACGATAGCTACAATACTTGACTTCCTATCGAACTTTTCGCTTGATTTAATCAGTGCTGCAATCGCTGCTGCACCAGCTGGCTCAGCCAACATGCCCTCCCTTCTAGCAAGCAATCTCGCTGCTTCTACAATATCCTCCTCACCCACCTCAACAATGAAACCACTGCAATCCTTAATAGCTACTTCAACCAACTCCCACAGCAGTGGCTTCTCGACAGCTATATCCTTCATTAATGGCGAGTCGCACCTACCTTTAACACCGACGATTACTGCTTCGCCGCTCAATTCATTCAGTGCGGTCCAAAGCATCGTATAGAGTCCTCCATCACCTATTGGAACCAGGATGAAGTCTGGATGCTTCCTTAAGGTATAGAATATTTCGTAGTAGATTGTCCTGTAGCCCTCAAGTAAGTAGGGGTTTTGCGGAGTAACAGGCATCACACCTTCTGATTCATGTCTTAGTGTTCTCTGTACTGCTTCTTCGTAGCTTGAAACAAATACTACTTTATCCGACAGCAAGAGTGTCTGATAAGCCTTTGACGGCGTCACTGAGAGCGGCAAGTAAGTGAGTGACTCTAGTTCGGCTCTTTTACTGTAAGAAGCTATGGAGATGCCTAAGTCACCTAGCGATGCAGTGACGAGCTTCCTGATTCCGAAATTCAGTGCTGTTGTAGTTAGTGTCGCTGAGCCTCTATCAAGAAAAGTACCTGTAGGGTTCCTTGCCTCATTCTTGATGAATACGTCGGTGATGTCAATAGCAGCCTGTATGCCTACTGACTTGATTAATGGTGTGTTACCTTCACCTAAAGTTACAGTGCGTGAACCACACGTTAGGTAATTTCGCCAAGACCAAACACCGGCTTGATTACTCTTAACCAAGTTGCGAATTTTCCCTGCAGTAGGTACTAGAATACCACCACATGCAGGACACCTCAGTACGTACTTTCTTGAATCAATTTCCGTACCGCACCTTAAGCACTTTAGTACCAGCAACTACACCACACTTCAAGATATTAAGTACAGCATCCAGCGTTAATGTACTTTTTACTTACTACACAACTCACTACCTGGTGTAGGCACTTGACTTGGCCAAAGCTAGCTGTTGGTGCGGTTGTGCTTCAAGACAATAAAATACTCCTCGTTAAACGGAAATACCCACCTTCAGCTGGATGGTGGTCAGTGCCGGGAGGACACGTTGAGGAAGGCGAAACCTTAGAAAATGCGGTACTCCGCGAGCTACAGGAGGAAACAGGCCTCATCGGATGCGACCCTAAGTTAATTGCATTAACAGAGTACATTTCGAGAAGAAATGGTATTGTTAAGTACCACTACTTGATAGTAGATTATTTAATAACGTCGATTAAGGGAAAACTAAAGAAAAGCGATGAAGTATTGGATATAGGTTTCTTTGACTTAACGGATGCGTTATGCATGAATATAACATTAACTACTAGGAAACTCATTAATTACATATTACGCGATGGTTTACCTAGCAATGGAAGAATATATGTAGTTAAGATTATTCTTGATGAAAGTAATTGCGAGGCTGTAACTGGGGAGTTAATGAGGGAGAGCTCCGCTATTATAGGAAGAGAAATTATGCTTTCAGATAGATGATTAGCCAGTCAGTGTTTTCTTACTCATTAACTTAAGTATGTTTGTAATGTATGCTTTAATCTTCGGCGTCACACCCCTAATCTCTACATTCATGAAGCCTCTCACTATTATCTCCTCCGCCTCCTCACGCGTGAATCCCTTACTCATTAGGTAGAGTATCTCCTCCTCAGCTACCTTACCTATAGAAGCTTCATGAGTTAGTGTAGCACCAGCACCGATTCCTCCGAGTTCTGGCACGGAGTATAGCTCTGCCTGCTGACTAAGAATCAAGCCTTTGCATTCAATATGTCCTTTCCCTGTATTGCCAGTTATTTTGGCTCTAGCCCACGCCTTAGCTCTGTCACGAACTATGAATCTTGAAATAACCTCAGCTATTCCATCACTTTCCAGAATTACTTCAGTACCCACATCAAGTATAGAGTCTGCTTTACCCAAGACTATACTGGCTGAGTATACTTTACCGCCTCTCCCTGCGATATAGTACTTGGGAAACATTTGAAGTGTTCTTACTGAGCTTAAGTTCATGTAATAGCTAACTACTTCAGCATTTTCATAAAGCTTTATTGCTGACCTAGGCCTAACATGCGCTACCCTATTCCACGCATGAATCATTACGTAGTTTAGCCTAGCACCCTCTTTAACGTACACCTCAGTAATTCCAGCATGAAGACCTGCTACCTCAGGCATTATGGTGCAACCTGTTATTATTGTTGCTTCAGCGCCTTTCTCAAGGATTATCACATTATGAGGAGCTTGAATAATTCCGCCGGCCATGTAGAAACATGCCTGAATGGGGTCCTTAACCTTAACCCCAGGCTTGACCCTAATAAAGCACCCTCCCTTACCTTTGAGTGCTGCTACTGCAGCATATTTGTCTATACCGGGATCTATGAGCTTCCAGAAGTACCTCTTAACCTCATCAATATCACTATCTAATAGATCATGAAATGAAATAACCTCAACTCCAGGAATTCTACTCAAATCTTTAATTATTTTATCATCAAGCTGCATATAGAGCGCTGACCTTTCAGCCTTCTCAAGATCTATACCAACGTCCTGAATTTTTTGTAGTTCAATGTCTAATGCAATAGGTTTTTTACTTAAGAAATCCCTGATATCTATGTCTGGCCCGTAAGCAGCGCGTTTGTCAACTGCTTTCCTTGCCCGTTCCTCGATGGCTTTAAGCCACGCCTCAGATTTTACCATGTTTTAAACCCCTCCTTCATTACCTTATTCATTAATTCCAGACCCCCACACTCCCTGATTTCTCCCTCCTTCATCACACATACGTGAGTTGGTCTTAGATATTTTGCAATAAATGCTGTGTGAGTAACTATGACCATAGATTTGCAGGCCCCGTCTCTTAATAACTTCTTAAGTCCTTCAGCAATGTACATGACCGATTCAACATCAACCCCACTGTCAGGCTCATCAACCAGCGCTAATTGAGGTAATTGTGCCATTAATAAAGCAACTTCAACTCTCTTCATCTCACCTCCAGAAAAATTCTTGTTTAAATCTCGATTAAGCAGGTGCTCGATGTTAAGTGTAGAAACTATCTCTTCGTAGTAGTCAAGTTCCACTTTCCTCCGCTTCAGCAGCTCCTTAATTAGCTCTGAGACCTTTAGTCCTTCAATTTTAGGTGGGATCTGATACGTCATCCCGAGTCCCATACGTACTCGTGCTTCCATAGCGTAACCCGTTATATCCACCCCCTTAAACAATATCCTACCCTTTGTGACATGGTAGTTAGGAAAACCCATAATTGCACGCAATAGGGTAGTTTTTCCAGACGCATTCGGACCTAGGAGGTATACAACATCACCCTCCCTTACATGTAAGCTCGCATTCTTAATGATTAATCTACCTGATACCGTGACCTCTAAGCCCTCTATCCGCAACATCCTCATACCCACTAATGGAGCTATAAGATTATCACTTATATACATTGCAAAAGTAAATTACGGCAATATACAGCAAAGAGAAGATTTTGAAAAATAAGATTGTGATCAAAAGTATGGGCACGTTAAGACATGCATTAAATCGAACAACTTGTCCCTAATTTCAAACACTCTACAAATTCTTCTTCATCTATTACACATGGACTTCCTTTAAATGTTTTCCAGAAGATATACCTAAAGCTTAATTTCTTCTTACCTACTTCATCAATTCCTGCAGGTTTCACGTCTATAACTACATCACTATATTCTACTGCAGGTACATACTCTCTTGGGTAATCGGCGCGAATCAATCGAACCGCTACTATGCCATACTTCTTATAAAGTGACGCACAGCTAAATTGATATCTATTAGCTTCTCTTTTACCTTGAATGTCCATGACTTCCTTGATCCCATGCATTATTAGTAATGACGGTTTCTTCTCCATAATTATTGTTCTTTCTCTGCTAACTAGTTCAGGTAGCGAATATGCCGCTGGATTAAAGTCCAGCAGATCTTCCATTAGGCGGTCAAGTTCTTCCTTATATATGCCAAACTCCTTAGCAGCATTTTTTATATAGTAAGCAACAGATTTTCCAGGCTGTATGTAACTGATAATCATTGTACGTAACTTATTTAACAATATGAATTTTGCAAGCCATGCTAATATCGTTTTAGGGGTATTCATGCCTGGAGAGTAAATTATAGTTATTTGTGCACCTCTAGGTACTCTACCAACTTTTTCGTCAAGTATGTTACAGCCGAAACTTAAGGTCTCCTCAATTCTGTACAGCGGAATTTCACTTAGAAGTGGAGTCACAAATGCTTTAATTCCGTAATTCTTTACTATAGCAAAAGGTATTTCAGCTATAATAAGTGGTGCTCCTCTCATCTTCCTAACTTCCATCCAGCGTGTAATCATTCCATTCCTCAGTTCGGTTTTTAATACAATGACACCATCAGCAATGAACTCAATTCCACCTAAGTCAATAGTCTCAGCACCGTAAGGGAGGTCGGCTATTAGGAAAACGGTTACACCAAGTACATTCGTGAGTTTATAGATCCCAGAGTGAAGAAATTCCCTAATTTTTGAGTGACTTCCAAACACTTTTAAAATAGGTGTGACGCTATCAATTACAACTATATTCGGATTAAACTTCCCAATCTCTGAAATCACCATAGACATAATCATTTCAATTAATTCGTTCGTTACCGTAGGAAGCTCCAGGAATTTAAATAATCCGTTTCTTTCAAAAACCTCAAAATCAAAACCCAATGACTTAGTAAATGCATAGAATTTACTCTTACTTTCCGCCATACTAATGTAAAGAACCCTTAATCCTTCAGTAAGCATATTGATATGTGCAACTTTAGCTAGAAACGTGGTTTTTCCAGCACCCGGATGCCCCAGGATAACTATTAATGTCCCTTTTCTAAAACCTCCTCCAAGAACTTTATCTAGGTCTTCGTCCCCAGTTGTTAGGTATTCTTGAGAATCACGTTTTTTATTTGACAACTCACTCATAACTGAGTCACCCTAGCCTAAGTAACTCACTTAGGTGACTCACCTGTGTAGTGTCCCCCACTACACATTGGTTCTTTAAGTAGTTTATAACTTTTAACACTTATCAAGCTGTTTCATGAACGTTCAGTACTTACGCTACTATCACTACTGCTAGCCACTTAACAGGTAAGGTGGAAGAATCCTATTACTTTCCTGCCTTTACTTACTAGTTCGTTATATTTCTTGACCGCATCCTTTGTCCTAGCTATAAAAACCTCCCTACCTTTACTCTTAAATACCTCTATTACTTCTTCATCAACTCTCATTAACCCATCATACCCTGTACCTACAACTACTGCATCTACGTCTTCAAGCACGTAGTCACGTACATCAGCAATTTGCAGTCTGTGACCTTCGATTCTCCACCAGTCATCGTTGACTGACTTAGGAGTTATTATAATATCTCTCCTATACATCTTACCTTTAATTACCATGACACCAAAGTCGTAGTCATCTATTAGTGGCTGACCCATAATCTCACCTAATTGCCTACAAACTACTTTATCTAGAGCCAGTAAAAATGTAAGGTTAATGAAAATGAGCTTGTCTCATGCTATAATATTTAGACTATGTTAATCGTACGTGTGAAATATCAGCCACCTCTATTTCTTAAAATGAACTCGTGAATTTCTTCCTCCGTTATTCTGTACTGCCACTTAGGTACACCTATGGGCATTATATATAGTGGGTGCTCATTCGGCTGTACTCCTAGTATCTTACGTACCTCATCGTCATAGAAGGCACCTATTGCCACAGTACCTAAGCCCAGATTTGTTGCCTCGAGGTATATATTCTGTCCAGCGTGCCCTACCTCAATGTGTACGTACCTTACACCTCTCTCGCCATACCTGCCTGTGGTTCTTTCGTATATTGCCGTAATTACAATATTAACTGCGGCATCCCTAACCCACGGCTGTTCGAGAGATGCTTCATAAAGGTCATTACTAAAATCTCCCTTTCTAACAAGTCTTAATGAATGTGTGTATGGATCATAGTGATATATTCCGGCAGCTAATCCTTCAACACCGCCTTCCTTAACAACTACGTATATCTCTAATGGATATGTAGCGCCCGCCGAAGGGGCTGCCCTAAAGCCATGTTGCGTATTTGTTATTCCTTGAGCAGCCCACAGAATCTGAGATAGTTGAAGCAGTGTTATCGGCTCATTCTTATATTCTCTGATACTTCTCCTAAACGCTATGGCTTCTTCAACTGTTAGCTCACCAACCTTGAATTTAGGCAATGGTAGGTATACTATGGTCTCATTATTCATACCTAACGTACCGTTAGTCCTTACTGTATTCAAGGATATTAAGTTAGTGAATTTCATAACAACAAGAATTGATCCAACAGCAGCAAGGACCACAACGCCAATCACTATTAGATTAAGTACAAGCTTAAGTTTGCTCAAATCATAGCACACCCATATATGCTTTAGTGGATTAACAAACATATTCTTTCATGAAAAATTCGAGTTTCATAAGCATTCGTAATGTAAGATATAATAGAGAATTGATGTATTTAGTATTGGTGATTTAGTCATTAATTATCACTATGTCGACGCGATATTAGCGTTCATATTCATGACTATAGCAATGGTTAGCGGCGCTCTTATCATTCCGAAGCAGTTGAGTAAGTATCGACGAATATTTTTGATAATTCACATAGTTTCAGCTACAGCATCATATATAATGCTTATCATAACTATCATAAGAGCTCCTCGACTGTAGGTGTTATTGCATTGATCGTTAATATTTAGTTAAACATACCTTAGTATTGATGAATGAAGTTCAACTGAAGAAATTAGCTGGGCTGTTCCTGGGTACTGTATTAGGTGATGTATACAGCCTTTACTGGAGATACTGTATTCTGAAGCCGAGACCCAGGTGGTCACTGGACGATGAATTACTCGGCAGTTTAGACTTATGTGGCGGTAAATTATGTTATAGCTACGTCACCGAGCTTATGTTGCTACTCACTGAAGAATTAATCGAAAATGATCATGTGAGGCCTGAATTACTAGCTACTAGACTAGCCTGCAGAGCTAAATTAGGACGTGATATTAGGTGCTATGATCCAGCAATAGCTTTGATTTTCAGGTATATAAGAAGAGGTGTACCATGGGAGGTGGCTATTAGAGAGATTAGCACTACTTGCGATCTTTCTAACTGCGCTGCAGCCGCTAGGGTAGCGCCAATCACCATATTATTTGACAGCTTAAGTGATATCATTGAGGAGGTAACAAAGCAGGCGCTTATTACTAATTATAATGAGTACGCTGTTGAGGGAGCTTTAATTTTCGCTATTTCCCAGTACTTAGTAATTAAAGATGTAAAAAATAGCGATTTAATTCGTGAGTTGCTTAAGTATACAGATGGGAGGGCATTCAAAGTGAGACTTCTCGCAATACCTAAGCTACTTAATGAAGAACCACCGATTGTTGCTAAAGTAATAGGTAACTCTTCCAGAGCGTATGAGGCGATACCTGCGGCAATATATTGCTACTTAAAATCAGGAGGTGACCCCATGAGAGCTATTAAGTACTCAGTTAGCTTAGGAGGTGATGTGAGTGATATAGCCGTAATGTCAGCTTCCTTAGCTACAGCATCATCAGGAATAAATCAGAATATTGTAAATCTCTTAGATAACGTAGAGAATTTAAGTACATTACTGCAACTACTTCAGACGCTAATCAGTAAGAGATTAGGTACTCATGTAAGTTTAGGGCTGCTAATTGACAGGTGGGAAGGGTCATTTGGGACGGGCTTTAATCATCGAATCATACGTTGGCGTTCTAATCATCCAGAAGTATTCTAAATTGTCAGGGGTAAAATATATTAGCACATTATACTAGCTAGTAGATAATGTTTATCAAATCCTGAAAGCCAAATATCTTATGGAGAGCCCGCGACACCCGTACAACGCCCTCGCGGGAGGGGGGATGAGTACGGGGTCCCCGGCCTTCAAGTCCATTTCTTATGCTTGATTAAGAAACTATCCTCAGCTTAATCCCGTTATATCATCGGTCATTGACGGGTAGGGGCTTCTTCATAGGTTCAATAGCTGTTTAGGGCATTCATAAAATATATACATTAACTAGCTAAATTAGTTCTGCCTGCAATAGTTCACATTACACATATGCGCTTAAATGCGCACTCGCCACATCTCCTTAAGCTGCAGTAAACTTTATCATGTATGTAGGCTATCGTTTGTACGTAGCCGCTCAACTCACCGAGCTCAGCTACACTTTTACCTGTCAAGCACTTCGTTCTTACTGGACACTCCATGCAACTTGCTCCGTAGGTGAGACACAAGCTTTTATTCGGTATCAATATATCTTCATCACCAACTAAACCTAATCTGCGTGCGAACCTACTATAGTGGACATCACTTGGCGTAAATACTGCTCCTTCACCAGTAAAGAGCAGAAATGCATCAGCTACCTTAGGCCCTACATTCTTTATATTCAGGAGTTCTCTTCTTAATTCCCAGCCTCTGAGGTTGCTGTATACCACGACACGCTCTAGGTCTTCCACTACCTCAAGTAACTCAGATAACTGATAATTGCTTCCTACTTCTGGTATTTTCTTAGCTATGTGAGTTGCCTTATAGTCTTTAATGCCACTGAATATAGATTTCACCCATTTTATGACGTTAGTGTGATATGAAGTTCTTCGAGAAAGAAAAGTAGCAATAGCGATTATTAATCTGTCTGGATAGTAGCTGCTAATGATTATTCTCAAACCCGAGTAAGTACTAAGCAGTACCTCAACCAGGGATCTTAACCTACGAGAAACTCTACTCACATAATCATACGGGTCGAACCATGCACCTGCCCATTGCGTGACAGCTTCACTAGAACATGAGGGTCCATTACAAATTAGTCTGCCATTTTTAACAGCTATAACTGTACCTGTGCCGTATCCTAACTCCTTTATCCACACATTATTCTCAACTTTCCTAAAAAGAACAGAAGCAAAGCTAGGAAACATGGATAGGTCTAAATTAATGTTCGTCATCAGCACCACATTTCTAATATAACTTAAGTACTATTATTGTTAATTAAATTCAGCAGAGACGTTATGTAGCACTAAGGTAAAAATAGGCTTAACTGAAGTACTTAATGGATGAAGACTTACTCCCGGACTGACAGGGAGATGAAGAGAACTTACCCAACTGATTCCCTACATCAATAATAGTGCTTTACTGCTATGAAATACACTAAAATTTTTTAATAGCGATGAACCCCTGTGCATCCTCAACCCACTTAATAACGCGGAAACCTACTAGCTCAAGTCTTCTCTTGATGCCCTTCAATACACTTACATTGCTATGCTTATAAGGCATACCTGTGTAGTGGAATATTTTGCCACCTTTCCTCAGCACTCTATATAGTTCACTGTAAAAGTCAACACTATATAGCTCACCAGCAATACTGAATCTAGGAGGGTCATGTATTATATGTGTGAACGTATTTTCAGGTAATTCACGTATCACTTCAACTATGTCAGCTTTAATAGTCACTATACCTTTACTAGCTAACTTCTTAGACCACGGATTATACGTTGCGATTTCAATAACATTGGGATCTATTTCTGAAGTTAAGACTAGCAACGCTCCGCGATCCGCGGCTATTGATGCTGTATAACCTAGGCCTGTGCATGTGTCTAAAACTATGGCTTTCCTCAATTTGCCTAGCTGATTTACCTTGCTTACTGAATCATTCCATGGGTCAGTCCCCACATATCTGTGCATATGTATCCCGCTAATCTCCAGTGTTGGCGCTTTGTCATACCTAATTGGTTTAAGCTTGTAGTACTTACGCATTCTGTCATCATACCAGGCTATAGGTACTAATGCTGAACTTTTAATGACATAGACGAAACCCTCCTTGAGCTTCTCTAGCTTGCTCAGTTCAAGGCAGACATCCCTAATTTGCACACAGCCGCGGCCACTTCTGTACTTCACTAACTCACTAGATAAGCCTAGGTCCAACGTTATGTTGAACCTAACAGCTCCTTCATTTATGAGATTTAATATTCTAATAGCCGCTTCTCGAGTTAAAACTGGCAGGTTCTTAGGCTTAAATACGTACCTGTACTTATTGACTCTGTCGAGTAAGTCACTAATTACATTAATCATGGGAGCTTGAACCCCTGTACAGTACAAATTAACTAAAGTAGGGAATTAGTGCTATCTTGATATCTGAGTACACTACTTCCCCTCAATAACCTTAATTATTCTTGGAACTACTTGTGCTTTCCTTGACACTGCACCTTCTAAATACGCGTAACCTCTCGATAAATCCACCCCAAGTGCCCCCTCGACTATGTCTTTCTGCCCTACGACAACAATGTATGATGATCTCTCGATAAAGTCAGTAATAAGTAGTGCTAGAAACGCGTACCCATGCTGCTTACAGACATCATCCATATATTTTTTAATCTTTCCCATATTCTGTATATATTTCTGCGGCTTTGCCGTAAATACTTGAGCTATAGCGAACTTCATACCCTTAGCTGTAAATTCCTTGATGTCCTTAGTAATTACTATTCTGGGATCTAGCTCCTCATCTAACGACATTATCTCCTTTGCTGTATCTGTAACGTCGCCTATATTTAGACCCACATACTCCAGTATATCGCTGACTACTCTTTTATTATCCTCAGTTGTCGTAGGGCTTTTGAGCAGCAGTGTATCCGTTAATATAGCATAGAGCATTACTTCAGCTAAATTGCTTGGAATATTGATGTTCAACTCCTTAGCTATTCTCCATAATATTGTGCAGGTAACACCTACGGGTTCAACCCGAAATAATATAGGTGATCTTGTAACTATATCTCCACTAACTCGATGATGGTCTACTACAGCAATAACATCTGCCTCTTCCACACCTTCAATAGCTTGACTTAACTCGTTATGGTCAACCAGTGCAACCTTTTTTCTGTAGTCTTTTACTAAGTCACTTCTAGTAATTATACCTCTCAGCCTACCTGCCTCATCAGTAACAACAACACTCCTAACCAATTTCCTTGCCATCAGATTCTTCAATTCACTTACCAGGGTATCTTCATAGACTTTCTCAGCCTCCTCAGAAAACTCTTTTACTGGCCTACTTAGATCTAGAAGCCTAGCAGTCATGTAAGTATCGTACCTTGATAGAAGTACAATAACTCCCTTATTCCTAGCTATTCTTAATACCTCCTCAGAGGGCCTCTTGCCATCCGTAATTACCAGGAGTGAGACACCTAGTTCTATTGCTTTTCGCTGGACATCTTCCCTATCACCTACCAGCAGTATGTTGCCGCGTAGGTCATACGAGGTCTCAATAGTTTTGGCAGACATTGAAGCAACGAATACCCTACCCGAAACTCTTGATTTCTTACCTTGAACTAAGAGCCCGCAGCCTACAACATCAATTATATTTTTAATTGATACGCCACTTAGTGTTAACCTCATGACGCCTAGCTCAGACATCATCGAACATGCGAAGCTGCTAGTACTAAAGATGCCGATAACTCTTTTGTGTTTGTCAACTACTGGAGCTGACCTTACACCCAGAGATATTAGTAGGTCAATAGCGTGCTTTACTGGCATACCTACAGTTACATACTTTACATCCCGTGTCATTACATCAGCTACCCTAGGTCTCACATCAGTAATTAGTACTGGCTCCTCAATCTTTGCGTGATTAAGAACAAATTTTATGCTGGGGTTTAATTCGCCAGCTCGCGATTGTATAGCATTAAATCCGCATTTTCTCATCATGTGTGCGAGCACAATTGAAGCAACAACAGCATCCAGATCGGGGGTTTTATGCCCTACGACATAAATTTCTTTAGCACCTAAGTACAAGCCTGTACCCATGAAAGATAGTGCACGAGCAACTAATATTAAGTTCAGGAACTGAGTGAGAGGTATCTTTTAAACTATAAAAACATTTTAAGTAAAAGTCGGAGCACTTATTACTGCTTAAACACAAATTATAATTCAAAGGGAGTTGATAATATGTGTGCCGCATCTGAAATAATAGGAAAATTCAAATTCATAAAACAGAAGTATGAGTCAGCCCTAGGACGGTCGCTAAGCCCAGATGAGTTAATTAAGATACTTGCTATAGACTATGAACTATCCCCTAGCGACACGTATGAAATTTGGCGCAGTATCATCAAGTCAAAGAATTTAAGATAAAATGATAAAAACTACTTTACTCCTCAAAGATTTCCTTAGCCAATTCTTCATAGTCTACGTAACTTAGACCTAGAACATGCGCTAGTGTCTTTATAGATTTCCTCAGATCCCCCGCCATAACAACATGGTGATTGGCTATTGCAATTTGCGGAAAGACCCAAGCCGGAAACGTTAACAGCACCTCGGCCTGAGTCCTGCACATAGAGTCGCTAAGTAAACCTGATTTAAGTACTCTAGCCTTAGCTACCGCAAGAGCTGTGAACTCATAGTCAACTGAAGCTAAGGTAACGTCACCATACCTTAAATTACCAGTAAGACCGTAGGGGTAGCCGGACTCAAAGTGTTCGATAATTTTAGGATTGTCAAGCACATCTATAGGTGCTGTACAGTGCGCTAGGTATAACCTAAAATCTTTAATACCTGATGGATTAGCTATCCAGCCACCGCTTCCTGTCAAGTACTTAGACACCATCATTAAGAACATCGCGGTTAGATCAGCTTCACATGCCACTACATATCCGCTACTATTGAGCACAGCAAGTGCAAGACATGGTGTCACCTTGTGCTTTACTAAGTACGGAAAGCAGTTAATTGCAACAGCACTATATCCTTTACTAGTTATTAAGGTCTTTAGTGCTGCATAAATAGCACCGATTTTCTTTAGTATACTTCGCTTCTCAATCACGTCAATACCCACTGCAGCTGTAAACACGTCTAAGAACTCATTAACATCTGCAGAATCTACCTTGGACCTAACTAAGGAGTCGAAGACATCAGGCGAAATAATGTCTACCTCGGCATTAAAAGCTCTTCTAAAACCCTCCGCTTCACTTGGCTCCTCCTCAAGCCCTACCAGGCACACCTTAGCACCCCTTATAGCTGATGCCGCTATAGCTGTTCTTGCTGCCTCCTCCAAAACGCTCCCACATTCGCTGCCCCTGGGATCGCGGCACGTAAATATCCATGATGAGACGCCCTCAACCTCGAGTCTAGTCCTAGCCGATATAGCTGACGGCAGGCTATTATGCTCGCTATGCGCAATAAATACCGCTGAGTCTTCTTCAAGGTAATGGATAAGTGCTCGAGCTAATCTGCTCGTTCCTCCAGTAAGGAATATGACCAGTGGGTAGTAACCTTTGAACTCATGTGCAATAGACCTCACTTCATCAAAGCTAGTTACTACATTAGGTACTACAGTAATCTCCTTAAACTTCTCGAGGTACTTTCGAAAACATTCTGCCAGCTCTCCACTATATTCTTCACCATGAATTTTCGAGGCCAGCTGCACAACAACTACTTTACCCATGCCAATATCCCCCAACCTACTTAAGCACCACATAAAGAAATTAAACTTATACACCTACTAGACACTTAGAAAAGTGAAAAGAATATGGAAGACGAGCTCAACATACGACAAGCACGAAGAAGTGATTTAAGGGACATATACTTAATTGAAGTAAACTCGTTTCCCTACCCTTATCCGATCGAGGCATTTCTCACTTTCTTGATACTCTTCCCTCAGTATTTCCTAGTTGCTGAATGCAGCAACAGCATCGTAGGGTACGTAGTAGGATCAATAGATAGCGATGGGTTAGGACATGTAATCTCCTTAGCTGTACATCCTTCATATAGAGGTAGAGGAGTTGGCAGAAGACTACTTCTAACTTTAGAGAAAATAATGAGAGAGAATGGCATTCATAGAGTTAGGCTGGAGGTCTCAGTAAATAATAGAGCAGCTCTGGCGCTATACAGGTCCGTAGGATATAGAGTAGTAGGGTTAAGAAGAAACTATTACCCTGATGGTTCAGACGCCTATGTTATGACTAAAGAACTTAGTAATTAACTTACTAACTGCGTCACAGTACATTGGGTGGACGTATATCCGCGCTATACCCATGGATTCAGGAAGGTGCTTAACTATTGAGCCAGCAAATTCGGTTATCTTTACTGAAGTACCGTTAGTTAGCACTCTGACAGTCTCTTCATCTGAAATTATAGGTATTACCTCTACGTAGGGTAATGTGCTATAGCGCGGGATACCTTGATCTCTCACATACTCTATAGCCCTATTTATGGATTCTCTTACAGCTGAGGGAACAGGATTTACATTGCTGAAGCCTATCCACTCATAAACTGCTCTAAAACCTTTTCTAGAAATATACATCCTAACTAATTCCCTAAATGAATCATCTCCAATTCCTTTATTCAGTACGTGACTTAACACCCCACCAATGTAGAAATCATCCCAAATATAGAAGAGTCCCTCACGTATTGATTTCCTTATTCCATTTGCCGTTGTGAAGGGCTCCAAGAGGTCTCTTAATTCAGAGCTTTCACTTATCCTCTCGTAAATTAGCGCTATTAGAAGTTGATAGGATGTTATCGTCTTGTGGTAGTATACTGTTCTATACATGTGTAGCCTAGCTATGTAGAAATTTTCTATTGCTTGAACTGCTTTCTTAGGTACTGCTATGAAGCCGCTGCTGTCCACCGTTACGGTCTGCACTATTCTGTCCAGATCTATTAATCCGTAAGCAACACCCGTATGCAGTGCATCACGCAGCAGGTAATCTAACCTGTCGACGTCTAGGTCACTAGATAGAAGTTCATTATAGACAGTCTCCTTATGTAGCCCTGCAACTATTGCCGCTACCTCCCTCGGCTCAAAGCCGTAAGTCCTCAGTACATCAGTTATGAACGGATCCTCTTCAATTACCCATCTACTTAATTCCTCATGTTTCAATCTAAACTTGCGTATAAAGTAGTGCTCTACGCCATGAGAAAATGGCGTATGACCTATATCATGCAGTAATGCAGCGAGCTTGAGTAGCTGAACGTCATCACTACGTATGATACCTTCTTGAGCTAATTTGCTCGCGATTATCCCCATTAAGTACATCACACCTAGTGAGTGAGAAAACCTTGTATGAACAGCCCCTGGATAGACATACCACGCCTGAGCAAGTTGCTTAATCCTCCTCAATCTCTGGAACGTAGGCGTATCAACTATCTTTAACTCAACTTCATTGAGAGGGATGTACCCATGCAGCTCATCATAGACGCTCTTAACTGCTGACTCACTACTCCAGTATACTCTCATGGCAACCCCTTCATGAAGAGATATGCACTAGTAGGTTTAATAATGTGAATTTAACTTGCTCAAGCCTTCTCTCTAACGCTGACTAAGTACTTATTTAGAATTTTAGCAATTGCTTGTGCTTCTTTTGGTAACACATATGACTTCTTCTTTAGAAGCTCCTCCAAGGGATCTAGAGGCTTCGGGTAGACGTCGTATCTAAGCATTATGTAGGAAGCAGCGATTTCGAGAGCTTTATCAAATCTCATACCTGTCGATTTCAAATCCTCTAAGAATTCTCTAATATAATGCAGCTTCAAGTTTTCATCACAAACACACTTTTCTTGAGCATTACCTGCTTTGATATCTCTTGCCAATCCCCTTGAATAGGGTCCTCTTACTGTCCACTTAAACCTATAGCCTAAATGTAAGTTAAACATTCTCTGAGCAATGTAAACTAGCCAGTGTATCGCTACACTAATAATCTGCTGATCTTTAACATAGCTTACAAGTTCCTTAGCGAGCTGCAGGACACAGCAAACATTGCTCATAATCTCACATACTCATTTCTCACTCACGAAATATCTTATAAATAAAGCACCAAATCCCCAAAGTCCGATCTTAAATACCTAAGCAATTAGTACTTTTGTAATTAGTATTACCTGCTACTGCAGTGACGGTGAGAAAGTCGAAATATAGACTTAATATAAAATTCTGTGAGATCTTATCTGACGAGTAATACAGAGATAGGCACGTTAACTATTATTGAGAGAGCTGTTGATCCTATGATTATTTCCTCTGATACTGTTCTCCCTCTTGCTGCTATGATTATTATGTCGTAATTCCCTTCGATAGCTTCCTCAATGATTTTAGTAGCTGTCGACTGGCTATTCCTATCTAAGTCAACTACCTTAATGTCAACATCTATGCCGGAGTTAAGTGCCTCAGCCTCAACTTTCTTCCTAACGTCGTCAGTACTTAAGGAGCCGTCATTAACTACGAATGCAGTGACTTTAGATCCGTATCTCTTAGCAAAATCTAAGGCGATCTTCAGGGCGCGTGAACTAGCTGCTGATCCGTCGAAGGGAACTAGTATTCTCCTAAAGAAGTAGCTGATTTCGTAAGTGGGCTCCCTAATATATGTCACAATAATCACCCCCTGCGTCTGAGCTCATAATCAATTTATCCTCTTTTTTATTAATTTTTAAATTTAAGGTCATCATGTCTTGTCACCGAAGAATTTCCTTGCTGACATCTTTAGTGCCTGAACGGCCGGCAGCGGCTCTCCCGCTAGCGCTACCAACAACGCACCACCTCCTGTTGATACGTGCATCCCTTCTCTTCTGGCTTCTTTAATCATCGCTGCTAAGTGTCCGCCACCTATAACTACGAATGCCTGACTTTCTATAGCTGCCTTAAGCAACTCTTCAGTGCCTCTCCTAAATCTCGGATCTTCGACGTAGCCTGCCGGACCGCGCATAACAACGATTTTAGCTTCCTTTATTAGCTCGCTGTACATCTCTAGCGTATAGGTACCGATGTCGAGGGGCTTGCCGTCAACACTGAAGACAGGTTCCTCTACGATGTCACCGTTGCTCTTAAGCACCTTATAGTCGTATGGGGTATCTACTGGCGCTCCTGAGAGCAAGACTCTTCTTGCTCTAGGAACTAGCGAGAACAGACCTGTCTCCTCAAGTACTCTCTTCACGGACTTACTTACTCTGCCACCCTTAGCTACGTGGAATGTTAGCCCAACTAAACCGCATGTAAGTATTCTGTCAGCTATTTTTCTTTTTGTTAGATACTCGATTATCCTAATTGTGTCATGCACCTTAGCTCCACCAAGTACGAATACCCTGGGTGGCAATGACGCCTCAATTACGCGCTCTAGGGCATCTAACTCCTTCTTCATTAACTCGCCAATAGCTGACGGCAGCACTAGCGGGAAGCCTACTATTGAGGGCTGAGATCTGTGAGCCGTAGCAAATGCGTCAAAGATGAAGTAATTGAAGTGAGGCGCTAGCCTCCTAACTAAGTAAGTTCTTGACTGCACCTCAGGTGAGGACTCAATCATTTCCTCAGACACAAACCTCACGTTGTCCAGCAACAGTACATCGCCCTGCTTGACAGACTTAATAGCTTCTATGGCTGCTGGGCCCATGACATCTTCGATGAACTTTACGTCCACACCTAAGTACTTAGCTAGCAGCTCCCTATGCGGATGGAGCGATATAAAGTCTCTTCCTCCTGGCCTACCCTGGTGTGTAACTAATACGACACCAGCACCGCTACTAAGCAGTTTCTTAATAGTTGGGATATGAGCTCTAATTCTAGTATCATCCAGTACGGACCCATCCCCACCTATAGGGCAGTTAAAGTCTACCCTGACCAGAACCCGCTTCCCACTTAAGTCAATATCATCTAAGGTAGGTAAGCGTAGAGAACTCACTCTGCTACACCCAGAATAACTAGGAGATTACCTTATTACTTTAACGTAGTATTAATTGAGCTGTTCGTTTGCGGCTAAAACACATAGCTGCGATTTGAGAGGACGTAATATTACTTATTATAGTATAGTAGCTAATCTATTAGGGCTATAGGTTGAAATTGTGGAACTTAAGTAGTGAGGAAATTAAGGATGTCCTAAAGAGGGGTGACCTTACTGTATGCGTCATAGGGCTGGGCGGTGTTGGACTTGCTGTTGCTGCCGTCTGGCTTAGACATAATGCGAGAGTAATAGGCGTTGATATCGATGAACACAAGGTGGGACTGCTACGCAGAGGTTACGTTCCCCATCCTGAAGAGGTGGTAAGACACACCATTTCTTCGAGCGCTAAAAGCGGTAGGTTCACCGCCATAACAGATGTTGCTGAGGCGGTCAGAAAGTCGGATGTTATTAATGTCATAGTACCTCTAGTATACAGAGAAGGAGGCCCTGATTTTAGCGCACTTGACGATGTCTTTAATAAAATTGCTGAAAACCTTGAGATAGGTCACACGATAATCTTAGAAACTTCGGTACCTCCTGGAACAACCGAGTTTAGAATTAAGAAAATCCTTGAAAAACGGTCTGGGCTGATTGCAGGCAGAGACTTCGCCTTAATATATTCACCGGAGAGAGTAATGATCGGGCATGCTGTTGAAGACATTGAGAAGAAGTATCCTAAAATAATCTCAGGTATAGGTAAAAGATCCATCAATATAGCTGTAGCACTTTACTCTCACATGTGTAAAGCTGGCGTCATAGTGGTTTCATCCCCCAGGGTAGCTGAATTTGCTAAACTTGCTGAGGGAGTATATAGGGATGTAAATATCGCATTAGCTAACGAGTTGGCTAGGCTAGCTAGGATAATTGGAGTAGACTTTAATGAAGTTAGGAAGGCAGCTAATTCGCAGCCTTATTGCCACCTCCACAAGCCAGGCTCAGGTGTCGGAGGGCTCTGTATACCAGTATATCCAATGCTGTTGGAGTGGATTGCCGAGCTTAACAAAATGAGGCTTGAGTTAGTGCTCACTGCTAGACTAATTAATAAGCAGCAGCCACTCTACCTTACGTCACTCCTGCTTGAAGGACTAAAGACCATTAATGTCGAGCCAGATAGCAATGTCAAGGTGACTATATTAGGATTAGCTTTCAGGGGAGATGTACCTACGGATGCTTTATCCCCCACTTACGATTTAGTTAGGTCGCTCAAGGAACTGAATCTTACTGTGGCAGTTCATGATCCACTCATTAAGGATGATGAAAAGATTCGTGTGCTCGGAGCTATGCTAACAGATGATCTTGAAGAAGCTGTAAAGGGATGTACTGCGGTTATAGTAGCAACTGATCATTCACAGTATAGGTCCCTAAGTACTTATGATATACTGGATATTTCAGGCAGTACTAAGCTAGTTATTGTAGATGGCAGGGACATTCTTAGACTAGATAAATGTAATGGCAGGGTTCTGTACACAGGCGTCAGTAGACCATGGATACTCCTCTAACGTCATAGCAGCTTATTTAGATAATGCAATTACTACTTAAAAGTGATGCATGTTGTACTTTATGGTAAAATTTAAGGATTATTTTATTATGAAGAAAAATATTGATATTCATTAAGTAGCTAGTACGTCACCTACCACTCTGTCTTTGCCATAGCGCTTAAAGTACTCAACTAGTTCATTAATTGGCTCACCAAGTATTATGTATGGTATGGTAAGTATTCTCTTCCTCGTGTAGTCTAACATATAGTAGCTCCATTCTCTTACAATTCTGCCTTCACGGAGCTTATCTAAGAATATGCTGAAGTTAAATACTTCATCAGCTGGCAGCGACCCAAGTATGAGCCCTATACCCTCTATAGGGTTAAAGTACGCGTAGTCGAAGTACGGATGAGCTACCAGTGCTTTACCGACCCTGTGGAGTTCAGCTGGATTACCCCGTAATATAGCAGCAACATATATGCTTGCCTGCTCCTTCAGCGGTGCTGAGATTAGCTTAACACCTCTTATAACACCTCTCGCCTCAATGTGGTTCTTGAAGTGTCTGAGTACCCTAATGTAGTTTATTGACGTTACTGGCCTGAATTCCTTATTGAGGTCCTCTGTTATTTTCTTCAGCGAGATGAACGGGTTTTTCTCTAGCTCCTTAATTATGAATAAGTCTATTTCGTCAAACTTCCCTCTTCTGAGTGCTCCACTAGGTATTGCTTCCTTGGGCGACGACTTGATCGCGTTTAAGAGCTCCTCCCAATCTAGCCTAATTACATTTATTTTCGGATCATAGTACTTCCTTAAGTTAGGCTTTGCCGGTATTGAGTATGTCAGCTTAATAATTTCTCTGGGCTCCCTCGGCAAGAGCCCTGCTAAGCTATTGATCAGCGTTTCGCTCATGCCTCGAGGAATTAAGTATATGAGAAACGTCCCCCACGGTAATAGCGGCGCATAGAATCTAAGAGTACTCTTAAATATCTCATCATACCCTATGTACTCGTCTAAAACTATCGTAACCGCTTCTAAACCCAACCTCAAAATATCTACATCAGCAGTAAATCTGAAGCCTTTTTCCTTGAGTATATTCATAAACTTCCATATAGTTGATGCGTGAAGGCCCATATCCTCAGCTACTCTAGTGATCTCAGGGATGTAGTCATAACTTTGCACTTGCTCTATGAAGTCAACAAGGGAAGGATTTAGAGCTCTCCTGGAGTACTGTCTAAACTTGTCTAATGAGTCATTAATCGAAGACTTACTGCTCAAAGACAGAGTACCCTATAATATTCATAGATTTTTATTTATAAAATTTACTAGTAAGAGAGTACTCGCAAGTACTTTATGTGTATTAGAGTTTACGATAAATTTAACAATGGAATAAGTTTTTACCAATTAAAATGTTTAAACGTGCTCATTATGATTATAGAAAATGACATCATGTAGTTATAGATTTTACACTATTAACATACTATAGCAAATAATTATTTGGTGAAGAGCAGGTATGCATCTTAGTATAGTGGAAGTTAGCTGGTTATACCTACGATACTGCCTAATTCAGGATGAGGCCTGTACCCGGACAATCTACTAATGTATAACTTAAATTTATCGGATCTAAGTAAACTGATGAAAGTCCTAACGCTACTTTTCTCAAGTCTATCACGTGGCACTATGAAGTCGAAGTGCTCCCACGTAATAGGTATAAAATTAAGGCCGTATCCTTCAGCTACTAATCTAATTGTAAATCCTACATCTGCGTCCCCTCGTGCTACTGCTGATGCTACATCATTGTGTGTATTTAATTCCAGATCATAACCTTTAATTCTATGCTTTAGTTCCTCTAGTTTAACGTTCAAACCTAGTTCACTGGCGTATTTCACCATGAAATGATCGGCAAATATCCTAGTTCCTGATCCCCTATTCCTATTTACATACTTTAAATAGCCCTTAAGCATTCCTTCAATAATATCGTTTATAGAGGCACTTTCTCCTAGCCTATGAACTACCCCTAGTTCTCTCATGTAACCTCTAATAACTACAGCATAATCTGATAACCAGTACTTTTTAAGGTATGGAATGTTGTATTCACCGGTTTCAGGGTCGTAAAGATGCACGCCCGCAATATCAGTTTCACCTAATGTCAATGCAGCTAATCCGCAGCCTGAACCAACCCAAAGAACCTCTACTTCTCTTACTCCTAAGTCCTTTAGTAAGCCAATGACGTACTCTACAGCGGGATCGTGACTGCCCATATAGACTAAATCAGGCATTCTTATTCTGAGGTCTGCTTCACTAACATCAAACTTAGACTTTGTCAATTTCTCAAAAAACTCTACATATCTCTTCAGCAAGCGCTTTCCATCATCAGTAAGTTTTGTACCACCTCCCTTTCTCCCACCACGTCTAGCTTCAACTACCCTAACACCCAGTATTCTCTCTATCCTTGCTATGGCCTCCCACGCTCTCGAGTAGGAAATTTTCAGCTTTCTTGCAGCAGCTAAAATGGAGCCGTACCGATCTACCATAGCAAGAAGCTTAGCTGAAGCATCATCGAGCACGATGGTTCCGTCATATTCAAGTACAAGTATTATCTTAGGAATCAATTCCTTACTCAAGTACAACCCTGAGATACAGGTATTTCTAAAACACTTAATATTAACTCTGTTTTACGCAAATTCAAGAGCATACATGAAAGGTAATTAAAAATATCATGATGAACTTTTAAGTACCATGCTGACATTAATTTCGTATGTGGTGTCGCAAATGAGAAAGATCTCTGAAAGAATTAAGGAATTACCTCTGTCCCCGCACAGGCTACTTGTTGCCAAGGTCGATGAGCTGAGGAGAAAGGGAAGAACAGTATATAATTATTCTGCAGGGCAGCCTGGATTGCCTCCCGATGCTGAGGCACTGAGAATATTTAATGAAAATGTAATGAAGAACCCCTTTGATCACTTCAGATACATGGGGTCTCAAGGTCTACTTAAGTTGAGAGAGGCTATTTCTGAGGATTTAAGAAAGTATGGTGGTATTGATATTAGCCCAGACAGCATAGCTATTGTTAGCGGCGGTATTGACGGCATTATACTGACTCTATATGCTGTTACCGACCCAGGAGACGAGGTACTGCTGTTTGACCCATGCTATAGCATGTACTGGGGTGCTGTTAGGTTCCTGAAACTCAAGGCCGAGACATGCAAACAGTCAGTAGATACCGGGTTCCAGCCTGACCCGGAGTGTATTAAGGAGTCAGTAAGCGATAAGACTGCAGCAATATTCTTTGCGAGCCCTGATAACCCAACATCAAGGATAATCAGTGAGGAAGTAGCTAAGACTATAGCTGATATTGCCTCAGAGAAGAAGATCTGGATCATCTACGATGTAGCTTACAAGCACATAATTTACGAAGGACAGCACATTTGGCTAGAGAAGTACGTAAGTGACCCGGACATCTTGATAAACATAGCTTCATTCTCTAAAGACATAGCAATACCTGGAGGTAGACTAGGGTATGTCTATGGTCCTAAGGAAGTGATTCAGCAAATCGTTAAGCTGAAGGGATACCTAAGTATTACAGCACCTGTACCGATGCAGTGGCTCGCGTACTACTATCTATCGAGCGGACTGAAAGAGAAGTACCTGAAGTATGCCCTCGATGTTTATAGGAAGAGGAGAGATGCTGCTTACGAGGCATTCAGGAAGTACCTGCCTGAGGCAAAGATATGGAAGCCTCCAGCTAGTATGTACTTATTCCCCGACATGAGCCCGTATTTGGAGAGGCTAGGTATGAATGACATAGACTTCACGTTCAAGCTAGCGGAAGCGAAGG
>CAYQIX010000014.1:21545-24543 GCA_964417765.1 uncultured Desulfurococcaceae archaeon | reverse complement strand
GACTTAGCTGCTGGCTTAGTAGGTAGCTTGGGCCTCTGCGGCTCAGCACAGGTAGGTGACTCTGTAGCTGTGTTCGAGCCTGTTCACGGATCAGCGCCTGACATAGCGGGTAAGGGCATAGCTAATCCAGTAGGTGCTATAACCTCCCTAAGCTTAATGCTCAAGTACCTAGGTGTGAGGTGCGGCGACGACTACTTGCTGAGTAAAGCTAAGGTAATTGATGAAGCGGTCAAGAAGGTTATTGAGGGAGGCAGGAAGCTAACGCCGGATCTAGGAGGCTCCTCAGGTACTGAGGAAGTAGCTACTGCTATACTCAAGGAGGTTCAGTCCATGGCTAGCTCCTGAAGCGGTAACATAAAAGCTGTTTAATCGCATCACCTAATATTTTGTCGGTGACTCGGCTGTGAGGGCTCTCGTCTCGATCGACGCTGAGGGACTCCCAGGTATATACCAGTTTACTCAGGTAGTACCTAAGTACTCCGCCTTCAGCGAGTTACGTAAGGTCATGACTGAGGTAGCTAAGACTGCTGCCGACGCACTGCACAGTGAGGGATTTACCGAGGTCTGGATCGCCGATAGTCACGGCCACATGGGGACTGTAGTTTATGAGGAGATGCCTGACTACGTAAAGCTTGTGAGGGGTTTCTTAAGGCCTCTCTCAATGGTTCCCTGCATTAGTGAGGGCTTTGATGCCGCACTGTTCATCGGCTACCACTCAGCAGCTGGAGTAGAGCGCAGCGTGCTCGACCACACATATAGTAGCACAGCATTTCATGAAGTGAGAATTAATGGTGAGAGAGCAAGTGAGTTCTATATTAACGCGCTAGTGGCCGGGCACTACGGCGTGCCGGTAATACTTGTTGCTGGTGACGACAAGTTGCGGGAGGAGGTGCTCCGCAGGACTCCATGGGCGGAGTACGTAGTTGCTAAGCGCTCACTGTCCAGGATCTCAGCAGTTATGGAGCCCCTGCAGAAGTTCTTAAGGGACCTCAAGGAGGGCGTTAGGAGGGCTGCTAGGAAGCTCAGGGAGGGGTCTGCGAAGCCACTGAAGATTGAGGGAGCCGTAACCCTCGAGGTCGTTATGAGGCATACAGAGTACGCTGATGCAGCTGAGGTAGTTCCCGGCATAGAGAGGGTCGATGCTTACACAGTGCGGTACTCTGCGCGAGACGTAATTGAGGCATACAAAGTTATTGAAGCACTAGCCTACATTGTACTGGGAGTAGAGAGCATTAAGACTAGGCTATCGGGTTAGGGCCCCGCTACCTAAGAGTAGCTTCTGCTTCTTAACTCCTCCAGTACTTTTTCGCGTGCTTTACTAACTGATTCTTCACGCTCGAGGTAGAGGTCCCTTCCTTCGCTGTCTATAGCTACGTAGAGTGGCCCGAAGTCCTCTACCTCAAGTACCCAGATGGCCTCAGGTATACCTAGCTCTAGCCAGTGAGCACTCACTACCCTCTTAATCGACTTAGCAGCCAGTGCTCCGCACCCTCCGGGGTATATCATGTAGGTAGCACCGTGCTTTCTACAGGCTTTTCTAGTCCCTTCTAGGAGCCTGCCCTTACCTATAATCGCCTTAACACCGCAAGCTATTAGCTCGGGGTCATAGCGCTCCATCCTGGTGCTTGTTGTCGGGCCAGCTGAGATTACCTCCCATGAGCCCCCGCACCTGCGTGCCAGCGGCCCAGCGTGATAGACTGCAGCACCTTCAAGATCTACCAGCGGCCGACCACCGCTAGACAGCAGCTCAATAAGCTTCCTAGCTCCGCGATCACGCAGCGTGAATAACCTGCCAGACAAATAAACTTTGTCACCTACGCGCAGCCTCCTCACGTCATCCTCCCTGAGCGGTGTCCTGAGAAAGTACTTCCTCACCACCTAATCCACACCCCGCCGCCTAAACTGTACTTAAAGAATTCGGTAGTACCGTCAGGGTATATCCTCACCTTGCCGCGCCTCAGCGCCCAGCAGTTAACAGCTACCGCTACACCCATGCTTGCAGGGTGATGCGCAGCGGTCTCTATATGAACATCAATTACTGTCGGCCCGCCACCTAAGCCGCCGGGACCTACATCTAGCTTATTAAGCAGCTCGAGTAAGTACTCCTCAAACTCGGCTATCTCCCTACTCCAGTGCCTCACGCCGACAGGCCTGAAGAGTGCCTCATAAGCTATCTCCGCGGCAGTAGCTACGGTACCTCCTAATCCAACACCAACGAATAGTGGCGGGCACGTATTGAAGCTGTACTCCGCAATCACATCAACTACCAGATTGGCTGCAGCCCTCAACCCCCTAACCGGTGGGACAGCCAGCGCCCTACAGGCAGCCTCACTACCGCCCCCCTTAACCATAATGCCCAGCTCAAGCACATCCCCTTCAGTAGGCTCTACTACAATCCACGGTGCTTTCTCACCAACGTTACTGCCTGTATTCATGCCTGTGATTGAGTCAATAGCATTAGGTCTTAAGGGGACCTCTTCAGTCGCTCTGGTGATGCCCTTGATGATAGAGCTGCGCAGCTCCCCAAGCTTGAGCGGGAACTCATCGCCAATAACTACCTTAACTACTACCAGCCCAGTATCTTGACAGACAGGCCTGCCCTCACTGCGCCCTACCTCAATATTTCTGAGGATAGCATCCATCACCTCAGCACCCAAGCCTGAGGAAATATCTCTAACTCTCCTCAAGGACGCAACAACGTCGTCACCGACAGCAATGTTAATGTACTTAAGTAGCTCAACCACCGAATCCTCAACTACCTTACGCAGCGGTGTAGCGTCTGACAAGTACTCAGCCCATATTAAGTACATGTACGTGAAGTAATTAAGTACGTGCTACTTCTGCTCTAGTTCCTTAACGTAATTAATGAAGAACTCCTCAATCCCTAGTTTTCTAGCAATACTTAAGGCCCTCTCATAGCTGCTGCGCCTGACATCTTCAACGTCAAAACCCATTCCCTCATATATTCTAGCCTGTATGTACGTAGCTAAGTGGTCAC
>CAYQIX010000014.1:4663-21445 GCA_964417765.1 uncultured Desulfurococcaceae archaeon | reverse complement strand
AACCCCTATTTCAACACTCTCCTTAACAGCCCCTGCTAGCTCATCAAATACCTTAGCTATATCACCAATGTAAGCTTCGCCTACGTCATGAATTAGCGCTAGTACAGTAGCACGTAGAGGGTCCACATCTACGCCGCTAAATCTCAGCTTGGACGCCATGACTAGGGCAACCACTGCTGATAGGAAGCTGTGCTCAGCAACACTCTCAGCTAAGCTCTTAGGCACGCCTCGCAGCATCCAGCCGGTTCTAGCTAAGGACTTCAGTGCTTGAAGTATGTAGTAAATTCCGCTTTTCACGCGATCCACTACCGGCACCTCCACTACCTGAGTCACTGATTACTTAGTAAGGAAACGTTTATATAGATAAAAGTAATTTACAAATTGTTGGGATTCATTCATGATTATCCTACAATTTGAAAATGAAGGTGATGCGAGTGCTAGATCCTTATGAAGTTAGGAAGGACTTCCCTATCTTAGAGAGGAAAATTAATGGTAAGAAGCTAGTTTACCTAGATAATGCTGCTACGTCCCACAAGCCTGTACAGGTGGTGAATGCTGTAAGGGACTTCTACTTAATGTATAATGCCAATATTCATAGGGGTTTTCACACGTTAAGCCAGGAAGCGAGCAGACTCTACGAAGAGGCTCACGACGCAGTAGCTAAGTTCATAGGTGCTGAAGATGCTGAGGAGATAGTATTTGTTAGGAACACAACTGAGGCAATAAACTTTGTTACTTACGCCTGGGCTCTCCGAAATCTCGGGGATGGTGATGAGATAGTTACTACAGTTATGGAGCACCACAGCAACTTCCTGCCGTGGTTTAAAGTAGCTAAAATCACTGGAGCGAGAGTTAAGGTCGTTGACATAGATGACTCAGGCATTCTCCGATATGACATGCTTGAGGAGGTAGTAACTGAGAGGACTAAGCTAGTGGCTATCACCCACGTTAGCAGTGTGACGGGAGTGATTAATGACATTGAGAGGGTTGTTAGAGTGGCAAAGGAAGTAGGTGCTAGGGTACTGCTGGATGGTGCTCAGAGTGTGCCGCATATGCCGGTCAATGTCCGGGAGTTAGGTGTTGATTTCTTAGCTTTTAGCGGGCATAAAATGCTCGCTCCCACAGGAATCGGCGTGCTGTACGTTAAGAGCGAGGTGCTTGACGAGTTAGACACCTTCCTAGTTGGCGGTGGCACTGTAAAGGAAGTACACTATGATGTGGGGTCTGGTAAGCTGTCAGTTAAGTGGCTTAACTCGCCGTGGAGATTCGAAGCTGGGACACCCAACATCGTAGGTGCTGTAGGCTTAACTGAGGCTATCAAGTACTTAGAGAAGATAGGTCGAGCTGACATTCATGAACATGAGGTAGAGCTCGTGAGGTACTTCTTGAAGAGGATAGATGAGGAGGAGCTAGCAGATATGGTGAGGATAGCAGGCCCTGACGTAGCTGAAGCAAGGGGAGGTATCATATCGTTCACGTTAGGGAGGATGGATCCGCACGCTACAGCAGCCCTGCTTAATGAAGAAGGCATTGCTGTAAGAAGCGGGTTCCTCTGTGCTCAGCCACTGCATGAGAGATTGGGATTTATTAGGGGTAGTGTGAGAGTCAGCTTCTACCTCTACAATACCAAGGAAGAAGTCGATAAGTTAGTTAGTACCTTAAAGAATATTATGTTGGAGCATACATTAGGAAGTAAGTAGGTGTCAGGATTGAGTACGCGTATACCACTACCTTACAGCCCTAAGGTGCTGGAGCTCTTCAAGAACCCTAAGAATGCTGGGCCAATGGAGGACGCCACAGTAAAGGCCACAGCCGGTAGCCCAGCATGTGGTGACCTAATAACAATATACTTAAAAATTGACGAAGAGAAGGAGGTAATCCTCAAAGCTACGTTCGAGAGCTACGGATGTGCTGCGAACATAGCAGCTGCGAGCATATTAACAGAGATGATCAAGGGTAAGACCCTGCAGGATGCTTGGAGTATTTCATGGAAAGAGGTATCAGATGAGTTAGGTGGGTTACCTGCAATTAAGTATCACTGCAGCATATTAGCAGTTGGGGCTTTAAAGAGAGCTATAAGAGCGTACTACAAGAAGAGGGGGAAGATTCCTGAGTGGCTTCCTAAGAACCTAACTAAGGAGGAGCTCCAGGCTCTCGAAGAGGAGAAGCTCATTGAGCGTATGTACAGTAGATTCGGTGCTGCTGGCCTTGGAGGTGGTGGAGCTGAAGGTAATAGACCTAAGAACTCAGCCTAAGGGCTGCAGTGAACACCCTCTAGTTAGGTTGAAGAAGGAGGTTGCTTTACTTAAAGATGGTGAGGTGCTGAAGGTCGTAACTGATGAAGAGGTAGTGCCCGTTAAGACAATTAAGGTGATAGCGTCTAAAGCAGGGCTGAATATAGAGATTGTGAGAACAGAAGGAGGAGTTACTGAGGTACTACTTAAGAGAGGGTAGACAGCGGAGGGAGTGATGCACGTGAGTAACGAATTGAGAAAAGTCAGAGAGTTTCTTAAAGCTCACGGACAGCCGGAAAGAGAGGTCTACTTCGACCTCGAGAACAGTGGGTGGGTGCCGCCTGAAGTAGTCAGAGCCATGCTCCCGTACTTCAGCGAGGTCGGGTACGGGCACCCATCAATAACAAATAAGCGCGGCTGGGAAGCTCTGGAGGCAGTCCTAAAAGCTCAGGAGTTCATAGCTAAAAGCATAGGTGCCAGACCTGCTGAACTGGCATTCACTCACAGCGGGACAGAATCGAATAACTTAGCAATAACTGGTGCTGCTCTAGCTAACAAGGAGAAGGGGAGGAAAGTAGTTATCTCAGCTATCGAGCACTTCAGCATTATTATGCCTGCTAATGAGCTGAGTAAGTACGGGTTTAAAGTAGTTCAGGTCCCAGTGAATGAGGAGGGATTCATTGACTTAGATGTACTGGAGACACTCATAGATAAGGACACTGTCTTGGTGAGCATACAGCTAGTAAACCACGAAATAGGAACTATACAGCCGCTGAAGGAGGTAGTCGAAATCGTTAGACACAGGAATGAGTCAGCTATAATTCATACTGATGCGGCTGACGCCTACACTAGGCTGCCGATTGACGTTAGGAAGCTGGGTATTGACTTGCTAACACTCAGTAGCCACAAGATACTCGGGCCTAAGGGAGCTGGGGCTCTATACATCAGGGAAGGCGTTAAGATTGAGCGGATAATACATGGTGCCTTAAGCACGCAGCAGTACTGGCCAGGTGTTGAGAATGTTCCAGCTATTGTAGGGTTTTATGAGGCAGCGCGACTAGCGCTTGAAAAGATGGATGACTACGTAGGCTATGTCAGGAAGCTGAGGGATCGGCTTATTGAGGGCATAGTAGGGAGTGTAGGCGACGTGCTAGTTAATGGGCCGCTAGGTGATAAGCGGGTAGCTGACAACGTGAACGTGAGCTTTCTGTATGTAGAAGGTGAGGCACTTACTGTGGAGTTAAGTCTAAGAGGGATCTACGTCTCTAGCGGGAGCGCCTGCACGAGCAGGGTCTTAGAACCAAGTCATGTGCTGTTAGCTATAGGTAGAAAGCATGAGGAAGCTCACGGAAGCATACTCTTCAAGTTAACGAGGTACCACAAAGAGGAGGACATCGACTACGTACTGAAGCAGCTGCCGGAAGCCGTATATAGATTGAGAGCACTTAGCCCTCTAAAGTCTGAGACCAGATGAAAGTAGCTGTGCTGTAAATTACCGGAGTCTCACCGCATCGATATTTTCGTAAGGTACGGTCATCAGCTTACGCGCAGGAAGCTCACGTGAACTATTGATCCTGTTATCTACTAGATGAGCAGAGCTCATTTTAAATCTAGCTAGAACGATCTTACTTGCATAAACTAATGTGCGCGCAGTACTTCCTAACACGCCTGCGCAAATCCTAACTAAATTAGGTACCCTACTTACGCCTGCGCGCAATTGACCCACCACTTCACTCCTAGGCGTGGTCACGGTATTCACTATTTGATATTCAGAGTGGTCAGCTAGTGCTCAGACGCTGGAGTAAGAAGAATAAAAGCTCGCGTAGAGAACTAGTACGTGGGTAATAAGGTGAGTGAGGAATTTGAGATAAAGCACACTTCCTCAGTCATATACATTAAGCTGCCTGACGGCTCGAAGGCGTTCCTAGGATATAAGGTCGAGGGGGGAGTCATGAAGTTAATTGAGACTTACACACCCTCACAGCATAGAGGTAAGGGAGTTGCTAGGAGGCTCATTGAGTATGCTATTGACCTCGCTAGGAAGCAGGGCCTTCTAATAGAGCCGATATGTAGCTACGCTATATACTACTTCATGAGGCACCCAGAACTCAGGAATCTCCTCATACCTGAACTCAGGGACTCGGATCTGAATAGTCTCTATAGGCAGAGGATTGAGGAGGAGAAAAGGAAGGCTAGTAAGTGATGATTTTGGTAGGTACAGCTTTATGTGATGCTAGATTACATCTTTATTTCTAATCTCAATCTCCTTTATTGTCTTTCTGTCTTTGTCATATGTAATTTCTATAACTCCGTTTTTCTCTTCGCTCTCCCATAGTACCTTAGCGATATTAGCCAGCATTTCTACAGTGTCCTTACTCCACCTCTTCCTGTACTCTCCCTTTTCCTTAAGTTCTTTCTTCATCTTAACTGCCTTCAGCAGTGCTTTAGCCTCTGCTTCTGAGTCTCCACTACCTACGTATGCCCCCGCATTAACTACCTCCTGCTCTCCCGGCACACCACACCCGCCTCCTTGAGCTTGTCGAGCACCCCTTCTTCCTCAGCTCTGCCGCAGAGGTACTCCTGATTCAGTCTGTCTCTAAGCACTTCAACCAGTACTCTAGCTCTTAGCTCGTCCTCGCTTGAGTGCCACCACTTCCACGCATTTAAGGTGTAGACGAGCGTGTCCTCAGGAGACTGCATGTACACTACGTACCCGTTAATTTTTACTTTCACCAGCCTACGCTTAGCTAAGTCATCGTCAACTATGTCTATAGCCTTCGAGAGTAGTTGCCTTAGTGGAGCCAGAATGTACACTCTGCCTTCATGAATGCTACCTATAGCGTCGAGGAACTCTCTCACAACAGCTGTCGCCTCAGGCGACCCCAAGACAACTACGTCAACATCTATGGTCCTGATGCTGGCTCTAGTGTAGAACTCTACTGAGAATCCCCTAACAATTACTATCCTCCCTAGCCCCCAGTCTTCAAGCCTCGTGTTCAGCCACGCAAGGAAGTAAAGGAACCTGTTGGTCTCGCTAGGAATCCTCCTCAGTTCATTGAGAACTTTACTTGAGAATTCCCTAGTTAATTCCTCAACGTACTTCACGACACCTTTCTCTCGTCTAACTCCCATACCCGACTATACCAAGACGTTAGTAGTAGGTGAAGGTAAAAAGCTATCCCCCTCAAACCCTGGGTGCTGGCACACCTGACCAGCTAGCTGAGCAGGAGAGTGCTTCAAACACGCGAACTTTATAAAGCCATAAAGTAGTGGTTAGCAAGTGAATTCAGGGAGTGTACAGTGCGAGTGAGCTTGAGGAGGACGCGCAGAAATACGCGGTATTTTCTCTTGCTGGTAGTCGCTACTTGGGTAGTGCTCCTCCTTATTTACTATGTAGCTCTGCCAGCAGTATCTAATGCTGCAGCAGGCGGTGTTGTAGAAGTGAGGGATCCTGAGGAGTTAGTGAGCTACTTAGTCATGAAGAACGAAACACTCCTACTCTTCCTTAGCCAGAAGAAGTGCCCAGCATGTGAGATTGTTAGGCCAGCGTTCGAGAAGCTATCTACTGAGGTCACTGAAGTCAATTTTATTGACGTACGTATAGATGCTATGATTCAGAGCAACCCTGACGAGGCACTCTTGATTCTCAGGGAGCTAGGGATTCTTGGGACACCTACATTCATATTAGTTAAGGATGGAGTCGAGCTTACTAGACATCTCGGGACATTCCGTGGTGACCAGTACGAAGGCCTTAAGAAGTTTATTGAGATGTCCTTAGGAACGCGGGTTGCGAGTCTCGAGGCAGGGACTAGCGCATCGCCCAGCATTGATGCTGAATTAATGAATCAGTTATCAGCGCAGAGTATTTCCCTCTCAGCTGCGCTGGGTTTAATTGGGGCATTCAGTCCCTGCAGCCTACCTCTGATGCTGGCCGTAGCTACATCATCAGCTAAAGAAAGCAGGATGGCGAGATCGCGCAGGAGTATCTTAGCGCAGGTATTATCAATAGCTGGCTTCACTGCTGTCGCTGGGCTGTTGCTCTCAGCACTCTATGTGTCGTCAGGTTATGTGAGTGTAGACCTCTATACGCCAGTAATTCTGCTGGCTGTGGCCTTCGTCCTCTCGTGGGGAATCATGAATATTGCAGGATCTGAGCCAGTGCTGCATCTCTCAGGAAACTTAAGGAGCCTACTGCCTGTACTTGGGCTTCAGTGCTCACTTCCATTTCTAGTAGCTGCGCTAGCACGTGCTGGGACAAGCCCTGTCTTAGCTGTAGTGTCAGCGCTTGCATTTACTGCAGGGTATTCAGCACCGTTCATAGCGTCGCTACTTGGAGGAGGCTTAATGAGCTTAAAGGTGTCGCGCTACTTAAGCGGCAGGAGGGGAATGCTAGTACAGGGCATCATTTTAGTCGCTGTCGGCACGTACCTAGCCATTGATACTCTTGCATGAACTTGCAGGCACGACTCTGGTTAGATAAGCTCCTATAAGTAGACCGGAAGGTCACTACTCCATAGGTAAGTAATGAGTGAGTTTTCCTTCACGATGCCTGAGATGCCAAGAGCCTTAATGCCGACTCCGAACCTCAGAGCTTCCTTAAGGAGCCTAGATATTTCGGGATCCCCTTGCTCATAAGGTTTAAAGCCCTTAACCCCTGGGAGTGCAGCAATAAAAATGATCATAGCTATTCCGCCTTCTCTGCATAACTTAATTAGCTCCATAATGTGCTTCCTGCCTCTCAAGCTAGGGCAGTCAGGGTAGCCCGCTAAGTTATCCCCGTGAACTAGGACAGCACTCTTAAGCTCAACCCACACGTCACCGCTGGGGCACTTGATTAAGTAGTCAAGCCTTGACTCACCTACCTTAGGATTCCTGCGCGCAATTACACAGTTAGCTAACCAGGGAATAGCACCTAATTCGACAGCTCTCTCGAAAGACCTCATCTGTACAAACACGTCAGTTAATGCTACACCTTTACTCATATTAACACCAAGCAGCCTAAGCGGTAGCCTACCAGTCCTCTTACGTACGCAGTAGGCTACTCTACCTGGAGTTAGGAGGCCAGGCAGCCTACCAGTATTAGTATTTAATGCAGGGTACTCCCTACCAAAGCACTTAACCATAGTAACAAATCTATTGACTCTCCTAGTAATGAAGCACGTAAGAGTAGGTGATATGGAAATTAACCTCACTACCAAAATAATACACCATAAATCTTCATGTTCTGCTAGGCTGGCTTTTCACCTAGTAACTCCTCGTATAGCTCTATTACTTTAGTAATAACGAGCTCAGCTTTCTCCAAATACTCTACAGCATCATCCCGCGTATACAGTTCCTCGGGGGCCACGCCAGCTACCTCATCACCATACATAGCTAACTCCCTTTCCTTCCTCAACGACCTTGATATTGATGCTAACTTATCAATGTACTTCCTAAACTCCTCTGGGAATCTATTTCTCTCCCTCTTAAGCACAGGGCCTACATCATGCCACTTAGGAGGCTCAATCCCGACAAGCCTAAGTGCACCCTTCAGACTTAACTCTACAGCCTCCTGACAGAGCCTTATAACGAATGGGTAGTTCCCTCTATTCAAAACCTCCTTAGCATACCTCAGCCTGTCAATAGCCTGCTTAATGTTTGACCTAGCTAGTACTATGTTATTCAATAACTATCACCTCACCCAGTCTATAGTCTTTCTTAAGTCTCCAGTACCATTTCTTACCCAACCTAATCCGCTCTGCACCTAGCTCCTTGAGTTTAGATGCTACTTTATCCAGCAACTTACTGAAGAAATTATTTTTATCGTATAGTATGATTGCGTCCTCAACCATATCTAAAAGTATCGGCGGTATTCTCTTCACCTCATCAGGGGTCAGTATTATTGGTGAGAAACTAACGTAGATTCCCTTACCATATAGTTCAGCTATATGTGACTCCACAACGTCCTCAGCTCTCTCAAATAGCTTTACTCTCTTAATTCTCGAAGAAGGGAGGTCCTCAGCTATTATGAGTATATCGACGTCGCTGTCGGCACGTGCTTCACCTCTAGCTACGCTGCCATAAAGAGCAACCGACACCAGCAGGTTACCAAAAACTTCTTTAATCGCATCTAATAGATTCCTGATTAAGTCCCTATATGGTTCAGGAACGTTACTTAGACCTGCCTTAGCCATTCCATAATCACCTAGATCACGCAAGCCTCAGGCATCACTTCCTAGTTAGTAATTATGTATATTTGGTAAATTAAGGTACCGAAATTCTCATGCTATGTGTTCCATGAATTTGTCTATAGGATTTAGCGATTTATGTCTTGATGATCACGCACAAATCTAGAAATAGGACCCGACGTTAATCACGTTTTCCTCCGCAGTCCAGGTACTACGAGTAAGTTAATCCCTGCATTAATGTCGCAATTAGCGGTTGCTAACTAAACTAACTAGTGAGGAAGAAATATATGTAGAAAAATGAAGAACTAAATTTTAGGTGCCTCATATTGAGTGTTTCACATAATAGTGAATATTTCGAGAAACTTTACTCTGCTTTTAGGTGGGCTGAAGACATACGGACAGAGAGAGGTAGAAAAAGATTTGAAGAATCTGTATATAAGTTTAAGGAACTCCTAAATCATTCGTGGATTAGGAAGGTATTAAAGGATAGAGAAAAGGTTGTGGTCTTAGATATTTGTGGAGGGACAGGCATAGGAGGTATAGCTTTAACTAAGGTTATACTTGAAGCAGATAAGAATGTAGATCTAATAGTTAGTGACGTTAGAGGGAGTGCGCTAGAGAAAGCGAAGATATTTGCTAGAGAGTTTTTGAATAGAGAAATATGCACTATCAAGGATAATATACTCAATATACACAGGTACGACATTAAAGCAGACATCGTTTTGCTGTACGGCTTTTCAACACCTCACTTCAACCCGTACGATATGGTGAGACTTGCAGCCTCCGTAGGTAAGGTGCTAAAGAATGACGGCCTATACATTGTAGAGGAGACTGATAGAATGTACAACATAACCTATCTCATCGGATATGAGCGTGTACTCCCTGAAATCGCTACTGAGGAAGAGGTAGTTGTATCATTGCACGCAGGTTACGACGTACGTAGAGGTACCTTTAGGAGGCTAATACTCGACCTGACAACTATGAGGAGGGCTATAGGTGAAGCATACTTTTGGAACATAGCCAGCACAGCAGCTATACTATGGGTGTTCTTTAAAGATGTCGACTACTTACCTATGGGCAGGGAAACTAGGGGCTTTCTAATAGCTAGAATGCCTAGAGGGATAGACCCGAGCGCTTACGAAGAGTATCCAGCAATTATTAGGTCAATCGGTACATGAGAAATTTACCTGAAGACTACCCCAGCAGTGTGTCAAGTACTAGCATTAGTACGAAGCCAGCTAAGAACCCTACAGTCGGTAATTCACCCCCACCCTCCTTCACGACCTCAGGCACTATTTCATGTATTACTACGTAAACCATAGCGCCAGCAGCAAGAGACATCAGGAATGGGAGCGCTACATGTATGAACTCAGCTATGAGGGCCGGTATGAGTGCTGCCGCAGTTTCTGACAGACCGCTCAAGACACCGATAGCGAAGCCCTTAGCTCTATTTCCTTCAGCTACAGCTATAGGTATTGCTACGGCTAAACCCTCAGGAACGTCTTGAATTCCGATCGCCATAGCTAAGAGCAGGCCTTCCCTCACACCGTACGTTGCTACAGCGCCTACGGCTATACCTTCAGGGATATTGTGGACAATCATTGCTAGGGCTATGAGCCACGCCCTAGTGATCCTCCTCTTAAGTGCTGCTGGGCCCTCATACCCCTTAACTACGTGCAGGTGAGGTATGGCAGCATCAAGTAACTTAATAACTAACACACCAGTGATGAAGCCAGAAATAACCATAAGCACATTACCTGAATCTATAGCAGGGAGCAGGAGGCTAGTAAATGAAGCAACAAGCATTATCCCAGCAGAGAATCCTAGTCCACTGGAGGAGAATCTCCTGCCCAGAAATATACCTGAGAGTACGGGAACGCTGCCTACAGTAGTGAACACGCATGGAATTAAACCAATAATGAATACTCGCTGAAGAATTCCCAGCCCACTTAAGTACTCAACAAGCATTTTTGAAGCCCCAGCTACACTACCTACGATAAAGAACTGCTAGCTCTTAAAATCTCTCCTATAGCAAACAATGCTGGCACATTCACCCAAATTTCCGGTTCCGGGGATCATTATTTCGTAAGAAAAGATGTTCTTCATGCAGGAAGTAAATTTAGCAACCTCCAGTACACTTTTTCATCTCTTGCTTAAGGTCCTTAAATAGCAGATTTCTCACTAACCTATAAAGACTTCCTGTAAGACCTCATGGTCATGTTTTAAGCTTGAATCTCAAATCACTTAGTAGGTAATTAGCAGAAATGCTCCTGAGGCGTTTTCGTATGCCCGTATACCTAGTTGAGATGTGGATTCCTAAGGATGGTAAGGAGAGGGAGTGTCTAGATGTGTCCAAGAAAATCTTGAGGTACATTAAAGAGCATAGAGAGGAGTTCCGGGAGAGGAGATCGCACAGGGTGTTCCGCGTATTCATAGGTGGCAAGCCGTGGTGTATAGATGTTCAGGAGTATGATGACCTGAAGTCTATGGAGGAGTTAGATAAGAGAATTAGTAAGGACAGACAGTACATAGAGCTGATCATGGAGTGGAAGAAATGCATAGACTCTAAGGAGTCTCTGTCATTCTTACTCTTCGACGTATTTAGAGATCTGTGGATTGAGTAACACAATCCAATGATTATTGTGAATAGCTAGCTGCTGCTTATGTAAGGTGCTTCGCGGCTGACAATATGGTATAGAGCTGCATGGTTACTTGTTTTTCTAGGGGTACGTACTCTATGGGGTAGCGATGTAGCCTAATATAGAGTTCCTCGAAAATATTTATTAAGTCCGTGCTTGTCTTTCTGATGTCTACGTTACTGTTTCTTCTACTACACTTATTTAGGAATCTCAGAGCTATTCCTAGTTTCATCAAGGTGTTCCATATGCCTTGAACTACCATAATATCGAATTCTTCAGCTCTAGAAGCTTCTCTCCTATACTCTTTACTTGTAGTAATTCTCTTTTCGAGTGATTTTAGCCCACT
This sequence comes from uncultured Desulfurococcaceae archaeon, assembly GCA_964417765.1. Taxonomy (GTDB): domain Archaea; phylum Thermoproteota; class Thermoprotei_A; order Sulfolobales; family NBVN01; genus B83-G16. Next base: position 10,059 of record CAYQIX010000014.1, on the reverse strand, counting down.
AGTCCAGTCAATTACATATTCCTCAACTTCCCACAGGTAGGGGCGATCTTTATCCATGTACGGTATCAGCTTTCTCACTAAAGATTCTACGTAACTGGCTACAGGTTCTATCATGTTGATTAAGTTGAGGTATAGGTCTCTTAGCTTACTCCCAGAAGGAGTAGGGTCCTCGAGAACTATGCTATAGATATATGGGGATTCACATACTATTGAGAATACACTGGGGTTAACTCTCCTTGCGTAACCATATATGGTTTCACCAAGACCCTCAATGCACGCCTTAGGTTTAGGGCTATACTTTATGCAATTGTGGTATTCATCACACATTAATGGTTCACGGTAGAATTCATCCTCAAATACTTCTAGGTAAGAAGCTTCAGGTCTACCCCTATGTAATGGTACTCCTAGTTCCTTTGCTGCAGTCTTTAATTCTCTTACCAGTTCGGGAATGTACTTTGATAGGAAGAAATAGAGGCCACTAAAATCATTGTTATGAAGCGGGACTATGAGGTCCGGCTTCACTATGTCTATAGCCTTCTTCACAGCCAGCGCTTCCGGCGTAGGCTCATCAAATACGTAGTCATTGCACGAGCCAGGAAGCTTCCAATCAATAACCTTAAATCTCTCAAGAAGGTAAAGCCTAGTGTTGTAGGGCTTGCGAAACCACCCTTCATTAAGCTTTGCACCACAGGGGTCAGCAACCAGTATCAGATACCAGGTATACTTATCAGGTAGGTTAGGTTCCTCATCAAATACCTTACTAATAAGAATCTGTAATGCTAAAACTCCTACAGGCTCATCAGGGTCAACCATACCTATTAGCAATATCTTTTTCGAACCTTTGCCAGCTTTAAACATGTATATAGAATCACTGCACCACCCATGACCAACAACCTCATGGCTTAATCCACTACTCTTAAACATGTCGACAGCTTCTTCAACCTTCAGCACACTTCTTAAAACTAAATACCTTGGCAGAAACCTCAGCATTTCTAGCTCCAAGAGCTCCTATCCCTCTGCTGTATCTTAATACAGTTACAGATACTTAATAATTCAGTCTTTTACTTTGCTCTTAAGCTACTGAAAACCTCTAGTATAGGCAGTCTAAGTGTCAGAATAGCCGCTACATCTTTAAGAGCTGAGCACTCAGGGAGTATAGGTGGGGGCGTGATTAGAGTTTCCGTTAAGTTCCTTCACCGTGCTGGCGACCTAGTGCCTGAGGATAAGAGATTAATCACGGCTGAACTGCCTGAAGGTTCGACACTTAAGGTCCTCCTAGAGTACATAAGGAATAACGTGAGTAGGCGCCTAGCTCTAGGTATTTTAGAGAAGAGACTGATCTTCACTATCTTAGTTAATGGGGTGCCTGCGGGTAGGCTAGAGCAGAAGCTAAAAGACGGGGACTCCGTAGTATTTCTTACACCTGAAATGGGTGGCTAAGTAGCTGACACCTAGTTAGGCTTCTTAATTAGTCCTAACTCAATTTTAAGCTGGCATGCCCTGCAGATGTCGTGGGCTGACGGCTCACCACATATTTTACACGTCTTAGGCTCACCTGAGACCTCGGCTGACTCCTTAATCATCGATATCATTCTAAGTAGGGAGCGTAGTGTGAAGTACTTTATGCCTGGATGCTTCTCCTCTAGTTTGTTGAGCATCTCCCTTATGGTCCACCTAACACCTAATCTAGCATAAGGGCATTCTACAAACGACGGATATACGCCATTGAGCACTGCATAGAGAGCCACTTCCTTTTCAAGCACCTCGTAGAAGGGCTTCACCTTAGGCACGAATTTGGGGTGCCTCGCAACGCCAGTTTTAGGTCCTAGTCGGCTCAGCTTGTCCAGATTATTCACTATAACGTTCATCACGTACGTCTGTATGACGTCATCTAAATTATGTGCCGTAGCTAGAACTGTCGCACCCATCTCCCTAGCTACTTTATTGAGCAGGTACCTCCTAAAGACACCGCAGTATGTGCAGGGCAGGTAAGGGAGCCCCAGCTCCTTCCCTCTCTTGACCATCTCATCCAGCGTCAGCCCTATCTCATCCTTAAATGAAGCTATCTTGTACTCGACGCCCCACTCCTCAGCGAACTTAATGAAGTCCTTCTTAGTTATTTCCCTGTACCCGGATATGCCCTCATCAATTAGTAGTGCCCTAACCCTCCACTCCCTGACGCGCTTCGCCAGCTTGTGCAGGTAGTGTAGAAGTGAGAGGGAGTCCTTACCGCCTGAGACAGCGACCACAATGTCCTCTTTCTCGCTAAAGAGCCCGTACCTCCTCATGGTCTTGCGGACACGCCTGCTAAATAACTTGAGGAAGTGCCTCTCACAGTACGCGTACCCGCTGCTCCTCTCAATATAGACAGCCCTCCTGCCGCAGACGACGCAGTTAGCCACCAGACACCACCGGAATTAAAACTACTTCATCACCATCTACTACCTCATCCTCCTCTGTTAGGACCTTGCCGCTCCTCATAACTATGTACTCCTCACTAAGTAGGCCTAACTCACGGAGCAGGTCCGAGACCTTCATCTTATCTCCCTTCAACTCAATAACCTCAGGATCCCTCCCAACTACTCTGACCTTGACCCTCACCCTCAGTCGCCTACGTAACAAACTTTCCTTGGCTTATAATCTTAAGCTCACGTGTTCCAGCGCTATCTACAGTTTAAGAGAAATGTGTGCAGAGCACAAATCTACTTTAGCGTGTGCTCAGCTGACTTATGTGCATGGACTTCAGCGGTATACCAACACGCACTTCAGAACCAGGTGATAATTCATTAAGTGCGTTAATGATGTACCCCCTACTGACCTCTGCCTTAATGACGGTGCTGCCCGGAAGCCTCAGTAGCAGCTTGACATTACACTTAGTAACCTGCATTGACACTACTATAGCATTTACGACATTTAGATTGTCAGGCAGGGCACTGCTACCTAGTATCACTACGTCATCAGGTCTGAACGTTATGAGCACTCTACTCCCCTCCTTGATACCGTCTGCCGCTCTAGTCATGACTTCGCCACCTAACTCTTCGGAGTATACTCTTACGTATGTGTTGTCAGTGCTCCTAACAACATCCTCAAGTGCGTTCAGACCTAGGAACTGAGCAGCATCTTTAGTTCTTACCCTCGACGAGAGGTAGGCTATTAGAATGCCTGCAGCCAGAGCTGCTGCAGCAGTTGGTACGGAGGTAGCTAAGCTCAATTTAACAGCAAAGAACACCTCGTTTGACTTAAGTGCTGTCTCAAGTGGGGTGTAGGCTCCCCACGCAATTACTGACGTAACTACATACAGTAGAATTAAAGCCGAGGCTACAGGTACGGCTAGGAAGAAGTCACTCGCTCTGTAGCTGAGGTACCTCCGCGTACGGTGCATACTCTCTAGCCTCCTCAACAGTAGCGAAGTAGTGGTACTTCCTGAATACCTCCTTTGCATAGGGCGACGTAGTTACGAATTCAATGAACTTCTTAGCTGCCTCAACGTTTTTGCAGTACTTAGTTATAGCTATGGGTATGTAGGATATCTTTGGTATCTGCTCTGGTTTAAGCCAGATTATCTCTGTCTTGTCTGGGTACCAGTAGTGGAATACATGCCAACTTATGATAGCGTCTACAGCGTTGGTGGCAGGCAACATAGCTGTCTTAGAGCAGCTTTCGGCGTAGACTACGATATTGTTCTTGACTTTATCGTATAGCCCGTTGTTCTTGAGTATGTCTACTGCGTACTCACCTACACAGACTGTTCTCGGGTCACCTATACCTACCCTCACACCAGGCTTAGCTAGGTCCTCGAGAGATGTGATATTCTTCGGGTTACCCTTAGGCACTATAATTGCAGGAACCATGTAAGCTACGATTCTTATTGTCTTGGGATCAACTACGCCGTCTTTAATAGCCTTCTCCATGTAGTCTGGTGAGCCAGGCGCGAATATGTCACCACTCCTAGTTATTTCCATCGCAGCCAGCACCTTACCTGAGCCACTAAGGTACACCTCGACCTTAATGCCTGTCTCCTTCTCGAACTCTCGAATTATCTCCTCCCACGGCTTCTCAGCAGCAGCGAAAACTTTATCACTACTTGCTCATTCTGAACATTGCTAGCTCCTGAAGCGCTTACGAGTAAGTAACCTGCTGCAAAACCAACAATAAACATGATTACAGCCACTAGTAATGCAGCTATCAGTTTCATAATATCAGCCATCAAATTCATTTACATAAGTATCATTTTTAAGCTTTAATAGTAAACTAACTGATTTACATATTAACCTGTACGCGATTGTAGGTAAAGCTGCTCAGCTGCATGAGGTGCGAACTAAGGAGAGTTTTAGAAAAAAGAAAAACTATGGCTTAATTTGTGCATACTGTAGGTGGTATGTAAGGTAGTCTGTGTTTCCACATCTTCTTTAGGCACTCGAGCGCGACGTATGTTGAGTGTACAGTTACTCCATAGAGCATGTGCCGGGATGTCTTTGGCGGTAGTTGAATGCCTTTAAGGGCTGCTGTAATGACTATTTTCTTATTAACTATGAAGTTCTTTCTCCATGTAGTGACGTCTACGTAGTCCTTGGCGTAGTCAACGAAGAATACTGGCACGTAGTTTAGTCCGAGGATCTTAGCTGCTTTAAGTCTATGGTGTCCGTCCAGTACCGTGAACGTCCTAGCATCTACTAGTATCGAATGCTTAAAGCCCAGAAACGCGAGTATCAGCTTGAGAACTTCATCTACGTGATCAGTAATTACACGCTCATGAGCTCTCAGCAACTCGATAGGTACTATGTATGTTCTCAGCTCTAGCGACTCAACTGGCAGATCATGTACTACAGGCTTCCCAACGAGCCTGTAGAGATAGCTGAGGAAGTCCATGTCCAACACAATAGGCATCACCTACCTTCTACTTCCTTTCCTGAGTTCACGTACTTCCCTATAAATTCTATGTACTTAAAGATGTCGTCTGGGAAGACAAGCACGTAGGTTCCAGCACCAACCTCCTCCTTTACTTTCTTGAATGCCCTGACCACTGCTCCTGCGCTCATGCCTATTAGCAAGCCTTCAGTTCTAGCTATATTGATCACCTCCTCAGCAGCCTCTTCGGTCTTGACATTAATGATGTAATCCACCCTGGCTTTAGGAAGCCACTTAGGACCTGTCTCAAGCCTCTTTATCCCAGGTATTACGCTTCCTTCTGCTGGGACAGCACCTATTATTGCTACTCTATCCCCATACTTACACTTAAAGTACTTAGAAATTGCTGCTATGTGACCAGAGGTTCCCACACCGCAGACTATGGCCCTAGGTGGCGACCTGCCTACGGCAGATAGCTGCATGTCTATCTCGCGCGCTGTGCATAGGAAGTGTGATTCAGGGTTGTGGTCGTTCTCGAACTGATTGAG
>CAYQIX010000014.1:2765-4653 GCA_964417765.1 uncultured Desulfurococcaceae archaeon | reverse complement strand
TCCTCTCTAGCTTTCCTCTTGACGTACTCAACAACTTCCCGGTCAATAGATTTAAACTCTGTTCTAACTACCTCAGCACCTATTATCTTTAGTAAGGTTTCAGTTGTCTTAGGGGTTGGCTTTGGTATGTAGAGCCTAGCTCTTACTCCAAGCGTGTTGCTGATTAGCGCTAGAGCTACGGCTACGTTACCTGACGAGGCCTCATACAGTACCTTCCCGAGCCTGCCCTCCTCCCTAGCCTTAATAACCATGTACCAAACCGGCCTGTCCTTAATGCTGTGGCTTAGCGCATTAAAGAATTCTAGCTTGCCCCAAACTTCTATTCCGCCAGTTGAGAGCGACTTGAGCCTAACTAGTGGTGTAGGCCAGAGTCCGCTAACCATAGAGAAGACATCATCATAAACTTTGAGGTATTGCTTGAGTCCTCCTAAAATTGATTGTTCCCGCCGCCTAGCACCACTTGCTGACACCCAGTATAGATACTTTACCTTCCTAAGTCTTTAGCTATTACATCAGCCACCTTCTTACCAGATAGTAGCATGCCGCCAAATATGGGTCCCATCCTCGGGAGCCCATGTAGGGCAGCTACTGACATACCAGCAACATACAGCCCCTCGCATACCTTGCCAGTATGCTCAACTATCTTCTTCTCTGACTCTTCAGCATACATGGACCTCTCACCTTTAATTTCAACACCTAACTCAGGAATTTTCCTCCTCACTATGTTTAGCACCTCGGCATCGTGACCTGTTGCATCAACTACTGCCCTAGCCATGACGCCGAGTGGGTCGACATGTAGCCCAGACAGAGCAACTGCAGTCCACTGAATGACTACACCAGAAACCCTAGGCTTTCCACCTACTTTCCTAAATACAACGTCTTCAACTAACGTACCAAGCATCACTTCAGCTCCAACATCTATAGCTCCTGAAGCTAACTTAGCTATCAGTTCAGCAGTACTAACTGCGTAAACACCTGACTCCACCTCCTTAAGCCTGCAGCCAACCTCTTCTAGGATCTCATTTGCTGGCTTCTGAACAACTACCCTCGGCAGGAGCATGCCGCCGCCACCTATGCCTCCGCCGAAGGACAGCTTCTTCTCGAATACCACAACTATAAAGCCCTTCATAGCAAGGTACCTAGCTGCTGTTAAGCCAGCTGGTCCACCACCTACTACTGCAACATCTATGTCGGATGCTCTAAGCAGGAATTCCATTGACTCCTTCACTATGTGTTTCGTTATGGATCTTTCATCAACTAATCTTATGCTCATATTGGTACATCCCCTACAATCTGTTAGGTTAGACTTATAAGCATTTCTACAAATTGTAAATGAAGGGCTGCGCGCTATATGCAGAATTACAGTCCTAATTTCAGTATCATAAGTTAGTCATAACGCTACAGTATGTTAGAGTATCTCAACACACTGTAAGCAAGAATACAGGTGCCACAAGCAATTAGACTCCAGCCAATAATTGCTCTGTACTTACTGCTTATGCCTGAATATGTACCCACATAAGTGCCAGCTGTTACGAACAAAACAGTCAAAACGCTGAGGTAGTATGGTCTTAAAGCAGCTTCTGGACCTTCAATAAATAGCGCTAATAACAGATACGCAATAAATAGCACAAAAGCTATGCGAAAGTAATACTTAAGTAAATTATCTTTACTCACTTAGGCACCCAAGGATTTAGTGCTGTCCCTAAATATTGTTTTTATTCATATAGTGCTTCAAGTGTTCGGGTCGATCTTAAGCATGAGGTAGTGGGCAATTGAACTAAGGTGTTTTATCACTCATTCTTCTTAACGACTATAGCTACTCCTTTAACACCCTGGAAGCTCGTCCCGAAGACTATGCTGGTTTTAGTAAGGCCTATGTTAGGTATTA
>CAYQIX010000014.1:0-2665 GCA_964417765.1 uncultured Desulfurococcaceae archaeon | reverse complement strand
TGGAAGCTCGTCCCGAAGACTATGCTGGTTTTAGTAAGGCCTATGTTAGGTATTAATGCAGTAATTTTCCCATAGCTCGATACTTCCTCAAGAACCTTACCTAGCTCAGGTAGGTCTTCTACAAAGCTGTCGATGCTGACATAGTATATTCTCCACTTAACGCCATCATAGACTACTCTCACATTCATGACGCATCAGTATAACTGCGAGCAGGAAGCATATAAGATTAACTACACACGCACTCTTGACCTGCTGAAGCTGCAATAAATTATAGATTAATTTTAGTTGCGTGGCTTAAGGCGAAGTCTACTATCCCTCTCACACTCTTGAACTCTGATTTTTCTATTGCTTCAGTAATGATGTTATATACCTTCTCTGATGCGTGGGTTTCAGCTCTCATACCCTTAGCAGCGGGATTTAAAGTGCATGCCAGCACCTTTCTAGAAGCGATCTCCGCTACCCCTAACCTACGCCCAAGCTTAATTATCTCGTCTTTGTCGAACCCTATCAGCGGCCTAAGCACCGGTAAGTTAGCGTGTGTTGTCAGGAAGTAGAGGTTGTCGAGTGTCTGGGAAGCTACTTGACCAAGTGCTTCACCAGTGACTAGCGCCTTAGCCCCGACCTCCTCTGCAATCGCCTCCGCTATCTTATACATCAGGTACTTGCAGAGCAGGCACCTGTACCTGACATTAATCTCTATCTTATCGTGAATAACCCCCAGAGGTACCTGATAGACAGTCCACCTCCTACGAGGTACCCACCCTCTAATCCACCTCAGAACCTCTACTGCCCTGGACTTAGCGTCGCTGCCGTAGAACGGGGTGAGGTCGTAGTGCACAGGTACTACCTCACAGCCTCGCTTCATAATCATCCATGTCGCTACAGCACTGTCCACCCCTCCAGAAATCAGCGAAACTACCCGTCCCTCAACACCGTAGGGGAGGCCTCCGGGGCCTGCCACCTCCTCTAAGTACACGTAGATGAACTCGTCTCTCACCTCAACATATATCCCTCTATCCGGATTGCTCAGATTAACCTTCACTCCCTCTACGTGCTGAAGTATCTCAGCGCCAAGAAGCTTCTCTAACTCCTTACTCGTGAGCGGGAACTTCTTGTTTGCTCTATGCACTCTCACCTCGAACGTAGTGCCAGGCTTAAGTGCGCTCCTAGCTAACTCAACTACTGCTTCCTTAAGCTTGTCTACATCTAAGGGCAGCTTAATGCTGGGGCTTACTGATACGACTCCGAAGACCTTAGCTGCTGTCCTGACGTACGGCTCAGGATCTTCTTCAACTTCAATGAATATCCTCCCCCACTCCCTCCTGAGCTTGAACTTAGTTAGGCCAGCTAGCTTTAGCTGTGACGCTATGTTACGAATCAGGGCACTCTCCATGCGAGCTCTGATGTCTTTAGACTTCAGCGCTATCTCACCGTACCTCACGATTACGGTTCTGAAGTCCTCCATACATTAATCACTCAAAGATAGTACGTAGAAACGTTTATATAGATAATTCCGCAATCTACAAATTGTTGGGGGATTATATGGCTGACTTACATATTGAAGATTTAGATCAGATAGACTGGAAGATAATTGCTGAGCTCCAGAAGGATGGTAGATTGAGCTTAGTTGAACTAGGTAGGAAGGTCGGGCTGAAGCACCCGAGTGTGAGGGCTAGGTTAAGCAAGTTAGTCAGCAGCAACGTCATCAAGGTGCAGGCAAACCTCAACTTGAGGAAGCTAGGGTACAACGTAGCTGTAGTCAATGCTGAAGTAGAAGACATATCGTCAGTAATTAAAGAAATAGCTAGGTTCAGCAAGTGCCCTAAGGTAGTGTTCGTCGCTATCAAGAGCGGCGACTACAACATAATGTTCTTAGTTATGTACAGAGACACGAAGGAGCTGGAGGCATTTATTGAGAAGAGAATACGCAAGCTACCTAAGCTCAGGAGGTTTTCAGTAGAGCTAGACGTAATCATGAAGCCTGAATTCATTCCGTGTGATATAGGGACCGTAGACCCAGAGTGCATTAAAGAGTGCGAAACTTGCGAGTTGAGGCGCGGAGTAATTTCATGTCCAGGATGCTGCGTCCCTGCATTTGCGGCAGAAGTCAAGCAGTAGCTACCGCAGGAAGCACAGCCTCGAGTTAAGTTAAGGTTGCTAGCGGAACTTAGACAGCCTCAGCGAATTAGCTATTACTGCTAGCGAGAGTCCCATATCACCTACTAGGACGGCTGTCCACAAACCAACAACCCCGAGAATAGCGAGTACAGCTAATGTGAGCTTAGGTGTAATCTTCCAGGAGGTCATCGAGGCAACATATATCCTGCAGTAATCTCTACACCTAAATTACTTATGTAGAGCCTAACTACCGTCACACCACTACACCTGAGCATTACTGCCTTAAGCACCTAAAAATCGGGCGGGCACGATCTGGTATATCAGGTTAAAGTAATAAACATAGCTTCAACACAGGTCTTGGGGCTGCAGAATTGCCCGACGGGAGAATTATTGAGGGTGAGGTAGATGTTAATGAGATAGCGAGAAAAATTATGAATGTCGCTAGTTCATCCGGGTCAGGAGCCCTAGTACTCTTCGTGGGCTTCGTTAAGGGCGTTGTTGATGGCGCTGAGGTTAAGGAGCTGGAGTACAGTGCTTACGAACCTTA
>CAYQIX010000013.1:0-25497 GCA_964417765.1 uncultured Desulfurococcaceae archaeon | reverse complement strand
CAGTCTACGTAGACCCTCAGTTCCCTGACCTAGCCTACAGGTGGAAGCAGCTAGTATTCCCAGCACCACCTGAGGAGACGCCTGACGTTGAGGTCTTTGTCGTACCCCACTACCTAGGGAACCCAAAGATACCTGGTAAGGACAAGCTCCTGATGGTCATGAGGTTCCCGCACCACTACTTCACAATAATAACTATGTCCTCCTATCAGGGAGAGATTAAGAAGGCAGTGCTGACGCACTGGATATTCCATGTCTACCAGAGAGGATGTACAGGAGAGCACGCTGCCCTAAGAGAGTTCACCGTCAAGAGAGTAGACAGCACTTGGAAGAGAATAGTTGCATGCTTCTGGGGCTTAACCGGCACAGGCAAGTCAACGCACGGGTTCTACATATGGACCCCAGAAAACGCTAAGAAATACATAGAGGAATTCGGGATTAACCCGCTTGAGTACGTTAAGGACCAGGTAGTAAAGAATGACGACATCGTTGCTATCTGCCCTGAAGAGGACAGAGTAATAGGTTCTGAGAAAGGCAGCTGGACAAAGACCGAAGACCTAACTCCTGAGCAGGTAGCTTTATGGAGAGCTGCGACGAGTCCAAGAGCACTCCACGAAAATACTGAGTTCGATGAGAACGGCAACCCGTGCTTTGAAGGCAAACTCTTCCAGTACTTCGGAATGCCTAACAGGAACGCTAGGAGCGTCCTCTACCTAGAGGACACAGGATACTTCGACGGCGACGTCGAGTCAACAGGGCCCCTAACAACCGCCGTATTCCTCACACCCGGCTATTTCACCGACTACGCGTGGATCAAGATAACAGACCCTGCCTTCGCTGCCAAAGTACTAGCTGACGGCAGGACTATAGGACACCCAGCACAAGCAAAGGAAGTAATTGGGCGCGTCAGGTACGTAGCTAGGTACGCACAGCCATTCACTATGGGCGTACCTAACACAGCTCATGTCGTCAGGTTCTACGAGTACTTAAAGAGGAGAGCTGAGAAGGGTGACCCAGTAGAGGTCTACCAGTTCAACACCACAGGGAGGATAATAGCTAAGTACAAGTGGGTTGAAAAGAAGCTAGGCAACAAGGTAATTATGGCCCCAGAACCCATACTAGTTGAGAAGAACGGAATACCTAAGGCTGTCGGAGGTACCAGGCCGAGTATCGAGGAGACCGAGCTCTTCCTGCTTCAGGCGTGCAGAGGCGCTGTGAAGTACAAGCCGCACCCAATATGGGGCGAGAAGGTCCTAGTACCTGTTGAAGTTCCGGGCATTAAACCAGAGAGGCTAAAGCAGCTAGACCCAACAACCTACGTGAGCATGGAGGAGTTTAAGGCACTGCTTAAGGCGCAGGTCGAGGAGAGTAAGTACTGGCTAGATAGGAACTGTCCAGGGCTGCCGAAGGAGATATACAACGCGATGGACTTTGAAGATTGAACTACTCACCTAAGTTCTTGAGAGCGTCGTAAGCTACTCTACGGACAATAGAGTTTTTATCGCCTATAAGCACGCCATACAACCTATCCTTAACTAAGTCACGGAGCACGCCGCACTCCTTGTGTATCTCACTTAGGGACTTAACCGCAGCAGCACGAACTACCCAAGACCTATCACTGAGTAGCTGACTCAAGGTGTCGTAAACAACTCTGCAATCCTCAACACCATTACTTGAGTTGCCTGCCCACCCCAGAACCCACGCAGCACCACTACGCACAAATTCGTTAGGGTCTGAGAGGAGCTTAGTAACCTCTGAGATGAGGTACCTAGGCAGCTTCACTCCTCTCGATGCAACCATCCCTAAGACAAGCATAGCATACGCTTTAATGCGCCAGTCACTACTACCTAAGACAGCTAGAACCTCAGTTAAGCTGTCCTCACTCACATGTTCTAGGAGCTCAGGCTTATTGATGCCCAGCCACACTAGATAGAATATACGGCGCTTGGATACCTCACCAGCAAAATCGTCAAAGAAGTCACTGCTCATTAACTACACCGCCAAGTGCCCTAATGTAATTGATTTTCAACACTTCAACGCCTAAACAACTATTCACTTAAGGGTTATTAATATTTTCTATAACTTAAACCAAGCCGCTACTAGAGCATCTAGCCACTGTTAACATATACTCATTAATAGCATACACTCCCATTAACTACCTAGGGTATCAGTGCTGGGAATTAAGTATTTTAAATTTTGATATGTTAAATTACTTCTTGAGGGATATGAACTAACTATATTAACTTCAGCTCAACTGTTTGAAACTAATATTTATTTTAGTCGGTACATATGAATCAACTATAGGGTACTAAACATGGTGAGAAGAAAGTACTATGTACTGTCTGTTGCCGCACTACTCTTAGTGGTTGTGGTGTTAAGTAGTAGTGTGGTGTCCTTCGCTGAGGACGTATCAGGTGTGGTGAACATCAACATTAAAGGTACTGGCGAGGGCTATGTGATAGTTAGCGGGGATGCTCACCTAGAGAGCAGTAAAGAGTTTAATGCTTCCTGCGTAATAAACTTAAACGTAGTTAGTGACGTAGAGGACTCTAAAGTCTTGAAGGTGAAGGCCAGCTACCTCATCAATGTCACGGCACCAAACATGTTCCAAAGCACAGCACCTGCGGCATCATTTGGAGCTACGCAACCAACTCTTGAGAGCTTAGTTATTGAGATTAGAGGAGGTCACGTGACTGCGGGTAGGAGGAGCAGACAGAATGCTACATTCACAGGGTACGTCAAGCTCTCTAACGGCAAGAAGATAGAGTTTAACGCTGCATTCACTTCAGAAGGTTCTGTGAATGAGAGCCTGGTTCATATCAATGCAACAGTTAACATCGAAAAAGGCGCACTATCTGAAGAGGATTTAAACAGGCTGAAGCTCATGATAGCCTTCATGACCCCTGAGATCTTAAACACTCAGCTAGAGAACTCAAACATAACTTGGGTACACATTAATGAGCTCTTGATGGACTTCAATGAAGTAGATGGTGGGGGCGTGCTCACAGCCTATGCCGAGATTGTGATCAAGAAACCTCCAGTCAACATAACAACAAAGGGAATAAGCTCTGAAGCACTAGAAGCCCTAGAAGAGCTCTCTCGCGAAGCTGCTAAGCTCAACAGCACATCAAGCTACTGGCTAATATTCAATATAACTAGAACCAAGGGAGAAGAAGGCGTATTCTTAAGCAAAGGCGACATGACCTTGACTAATGAAGGTAATCTAACTAGAATAGCTGAACTACTTCACGACTTCATAGTTAAGTTAGCTAAGCCTGAGCCTGGCTCAGGCCTTGACGAGCTAGTGCTAGTGCCCTCTGACGCCGTACTTAAACTGAGTCTAGTATGCAGAAAGAGTGGAGCTAAACTCGACCTAACTTTCGATGGGCTGAAGCTAAAGCATGCTAAGCTGAAAGGAGCAGAAGCTGAGTCAAGAATAGCATCAATACTAGTATCGATTGTAGAGATACTAAAAACAGGTATGAAGCCTACCATCAAGGTAAACACCAATATTGAAGGAGTAAGCAATGTTTCAACAGACACACGCGTAATGAAGGCAGTAGTAGCAACCATCTACAAGGCAAGCGAGTCAACATACGTACCTGAACCAATAAAGACCATCATATCCGAACTACCCATTACTGAAACAGCCACAACAACGGAAACCACTACCACAACAACATCAGTCACAACAGCACCTGCGACAACCTCAACAACAGTGGTGACAACTACAGCTATCACAACGACAACAACTACTACAGTGGCCTCAACAACAGTGCCATCAACAACCGCAACCACTACAGCAACACCCTCAACGACATCGCCAGCGAGCACTACTACAGCAACAACTACGCCAGCACCGAGCTTCCCAACAGCAACCGTAGTAGGAATTGCTGTTGCCCTCGTAGCTATCGCTGCTGTACTTGCTGTAGTGCTGAGAAGGAGGTAGCCACTCGAGTTAAGATAGAAAAATTAACATGTTTTTCATGCTAATAACTAAACACCCAGCAGTTCAAGCGCCCTCTTATACGTTTCATATACGGCTATCGCCGCTTCATTCATTTTCGCGCGCTCCTCATCACTCAAGACGTCATCATATGTAGGCCCCAAAGTCATGCTCACTCTAGTTGGCCTACTAACAAGCACCTCCTCAGGCACGCCCTCCGCCTTATAGGGCGTAGCCACACTGAGAATCATTCCTAAGTTAAGTACTATTGACTTGATTATGTCTCTGAAAGCCGCAGCTGGTCCATACCTCGTAGCTCCTAATGCATCTATGATCTCCTCAGACACCTTCTTCATGTAAGCTTCAACAGATTCCTTACTCAGGGACAGCTCGCGGAGCTTCAAGTACTCGTCGATACCCGTACCGAACACCCTGACTGTCGACCAGAGTATCACAGCACACTGACCGTGCTCCCCCCCTACGTAGCCATCTACTTTAGACACAGGAACTCTTAGCTCACTAGCTAACTTCGACCTAAATCTTAAGGTCTCTAAGTGAGTTCCAGTACTTATTACGAATTCTGCCTTAGAGATCTTCTTGAACAACGTAGCCATTGCGTCAACAGGGTTAGTAACTATCACGTACCTAGCCCCAGGATTATTAGGCGGCACTACCTCAGCAATGTACTTAATTATCTCAGCATTGTACTTCGTCAGCTCTCTCCTAGTAATTCTCTCTCCAGGCTTCCTAGGGTGACCAGCACACACTACTACTAGATCAGCACCATGTAGGTCCTCATCTCTCTCATAGGCATTTATTTCTACATCCAGCCTCAGCCCAGCTGCAGCGTGCTTCAGCTCCTCAGCAAACGCTCTAGCTAGCCCAGGCTTAATGTCAACCAAGGACAACTCGTCAGCCAACCCCTCATAAAGTACTGTGTATGCTGTAGCTCTGCCGACATTACCAGTACCAATAATAGCTATGTGCAAGTTCAGCACCGAAGAATAACTTGTAAGGAAAGATTAATACTATAGTTAGGTGTTTAATTTAGGTTTGGAGGAAGCCCTAGGTAAAAATAACTATTTTATTTTATCCTACCTGCTCCCAGCCCCTTAGTTAGCCGCTAATGAACCTGTATACTGCCGTGCCGCAGTTCGGACAGGTGCCCTTAACAGCTTTTCTGCCGTTCTTTAGAGTTACTACCTCAGGGTTCTGAATTATTACCTTCTTCCTGCACTTAACGCAGAAGCCTTCCCACTTTTCTTCCTTCTTACGCCTAGGCAAAGTAGATCCCACATATATAGTAGTATCAAACAGGATATAAAATTTATTCATTTTAGGAACATGTAGATCCTTACATGATATTTCTATTACGTAGATGTAGGTCCTTCCACCAATATTTACCAAAAAATTTTAAACTACATTATGTTTATTAAATATATTATTTACTGCCAAGATAGCCGAGCTTCAGTAGTGTGAGAGCTATCACAGTCTTAGCATCTGCTACTTCCTGTGTGAGGATCTTCCTAATAGCTTCATCTACCTTCAACTTAATAACTTCAATGAGCTCACCGGGCTCCGGCCTAGCTCCAACATACTTCAGCTCTCGAGCTATGACTATGTGTAGTACTTCGTCGCTGTAGCCTGGTGCTGTGTACACAGACAGCACTTTCTCGATGACACCCGCATTATACCCTGTCTCCTCAATAAGTTCTCTCCTAGCTGCTGACTCCACATCCTCACTCTCTTCTATCACGCCAGCAGGTACCTCATATACCCATGTACCTACAGGAGCTCTAAACTGCCTCAACAACACGACCTCATTCTCATTAAGTAGCGGAACAATAGCTACTGCCTCACCAAAGTGAACTATATCCCTCTTAACTACCCTCCCTCCCATCAAGTACTCTCGAGATATCAGCGTCACCCTTCTTCCTCTGCACAGGACCTTCTCATTAAGCAGCCTAACCTCCACACTAACACCAGAACCTCAGATACCTAGAGAAAAATAATTATTGTGAGTAAGCAGTACTTACGTGGTGGATGATGGAAGATTGGTCTTTGGGGAGCGGTGACCGGGGGGGCGATTGCTGACGCGCCACTGACTTAGCTTGAAGCGCCAGCTATTTCAGTCTCTGCATTACCTGTAAGATGGGCTTAACCTCTTCTACGTACGAGCGCGCCCAGACAGAGCTGATGAATTCCTCCGGCTTCATAACAGCCTTGAGCTCCCCGCCCTCAATATAAGCTACTCTATCACCCAGAAGTACTGCCTCAGCTAGATTGTGCGTGACGTGAACTGCTGTGAACCTTAGCTTACGGTGCAGCTCCTTAAGAAACTCCCTCGCCTTAGCTCTCAGCCTAGGGTCTAAGCTAGCGGTCGGCTCATCAAGGAGCAGGAGTTTCGGCTCAGTAATTAAGGCTCTAGCTAGCGCTACCCGCTGCTGCTCACCACCAGATAGCTGGCTCGGTCTCCTGCTCAGCAAGTCCTCAATCTCTAGAATTTCAGCAAACTCCTTAACCTTCCTACGGATAACTTCCTCGCTGACGCCCCTGACTCTCAGCCCATAAGCTACGTTCTCATAGACTGTCATGTGCGGGAACAAAGCGTAGTTTTGAGGAATCAGAGCAAACTCCCTCTCCTCAGGAGGCTTGAAGGTCACATCAACACCATCAACCACTATCCTCCCTCTAGAGGGCTTCAGGAACCCTGCTAGTGTGTGCAGGAGCACGGTCTTACCTACACCGCTGGGGCCCATGACAACTAAGTACTCGCCACTGCCTACTTCTAGGTGAGGTATGGAGAGCTTAAACGTACCTAACCTCACCTCAAGCTCCTCAATGACGATCATTTCTTCAGCACCCACCTAACTAGTACGAATAGACACAGTGACAGGAGTACTAGCGGTATGGATAAGGCGATGGCGTAGCTCAAGCCGAATGAGTTAAACCACTCTATGACGAGCACGTTTATGGACTTCGGGTAGTAGGCTACGATGAGTATAGCACCTACCTCACTTATCGCCCTAGCCCATGAGAGTATGAACCCTACACACACGCTCCTAGCTACCAGAGGCAGTGTTATCGAAGTGAAGACTTTAGCTTGACTAGCACCTAAGCTCCTAGCCACCAACTCCAGCATGGGGTCAAGTGACTCCAGCCCTACCTTCACAGTATCCACCAGAATAGGTGCTGACACAAAGGCCATCGTAGCTACAATGCCCCAGAAGCTGTCATCTACTGCTAGTCCTAGCCTGCTTGTCACGGACCCGAAAATACCTCCACGTCCGTAAGCGGTCAGGATCATGATGCCTGCTACTGCGTGAGGCAGCATGAGGGGTACGTCGAGAAGTCCCTCCACAACATACTTCCCCTTAAACTCCCTCCTAGCTAGCACGTATGCTAGCGGGACACCTAGCGTTAGCAGTATGAGTGTAGATGTGATTGAAGCCTTAAGAGTTGTGAGCATTGCTGACCAAGCTTCTGACGCAAGCATAGCATTCGCGAACAGTGACTCCTGAATCACCTCAGGGTCAGCTAGCAGGAATATAGCGAGTATAGGTGCAAGAAGAAACAGAATTAAAATAGAAGCTAAAACTGAGAAGAGAATACCTAGCTTCTCAAACTTCCTCAACCTACCCCTCAATCCTAACGTACCCCTTCAGCTCGTCTGGCACGTTCCCATAGCCGAGGGGTTTCTCGAGAAATGGCTGCCTTAGCGATACAAAAATGTCTCTCCCTTTACTCAGAAGTAATTTAATGAACTTCACTGCTAAGTCAGGGTGCTCAGCGTTCTTAGGTATGGTCACGCCGTAAACGATCGGTGCCATAGGTATCTCCTTCTCATTATCAGTCCCTACGAGTATGTGGACCACTACCTTGCTGTAGTAGTTGCTGTAGCGGAGGTTCTTTAGATTGATTTCAGGTGGTAGCTCAATGTACTTCAGCCCGTGCTGCACAGCAACGCTCTTGTACTCGAACGCGTAGTCTAGGGCTCCTGCCTCAAGTAGAGCTACTAGATCTATCTCCTTAGGTCTGACAACTAAGTCCTCAGACTTAACGTTCAGGACAGCTGGCACGTACAAGTGTAGGATGTCGCCTTCCATGCTCGCGTCTATGTTGGTCTTCTTGAGCACTAGATTCTCTAGTATACTGCTGTTCCTGTAGCGCAGGCTGGCTAGAGCAATCACGCCGACAGATCTGTACCCGCATGGGTCTTTATTCGGGTCTGAGAACCCGTACCTGACATCAGGTCTCGCAAGTATCTCGAACCACTTACTTGGATCCTTCACTAACTCGTCAGCGTACTTAGACTTGTCTACGAATGCAATAACTATCTCATTAGATGCGAATGCTACGTACCAGCTCGCGTATTCAGGGACCATGAACTTCGGTATCAACCTATAGTCAGCTACGCCTACAACATCGCAGACCTTCTTTAAGTCAGTAACCTTCCTAACAGCCATAACACTGCCGCTTGCTTCTATGTGGACATCCACACCGTACTTCTCTTTAAATACCTCCGCTACAAGCTCAAAAGGTATCTTAAGCGAGCCAGCACAAAATACCTTGAGAGCACCGCCAGATGCTGAAGTAGGCGTAGAATTAGTGCTAGCGCTCTGCACGCTACTATTAGCTGGTGGGACAGCTGTGAAACTTGAGTAGTGGTAATACACTACCCCAGCAGCCACAGCTACTGCGGCAGCCACAACTGCTAGAACTAAAAAATAGATTCTCACTTACTCCACCAGGAATAGATGATGGCTTAGGTAAAAAACGTTATCTGTTTACTGATAACGGATAATTTAGTGATTAAGCATGTAATTATACGCTAATAGGGCGTATATTGCTGTACCTATATGTAGTGCTGATTCGTCAATATCGAATCTCGGGTGGTGGTGGGGGTAGATTATGCCTTTCTCTTCATTTCTCACTCCTAAGAGTAGAAATAGTCCCTTAGCTTTAGTTGTGTAGAATGAGAAGTCCTCTGAAACCATCATTGGCTTGACGTCAGCAGGCTCAGCAACACCTGCTGTCTCAATCACATCTCTAGCGAATTTCGCCAGCTCTGGTTCATTAACTGTTGCTGGCACATGCTCTGGCCCAACAGTAAACTCTCCTGTGCACCTCATGGCTTTAGCGTACGTCTCAGTAATTTCCTTCATCCTCCTCAGTACAAAGTCCCTGATCCTTTCATCTAGAGTCCTTATAGTGCCCTTCATTACTGCCTCCTGAGGTATGACGTTAAATGCTGTTCCTGCAGTTACCTGGGTCACACTAATAACTACTGGGTTAAGGTGGCTTACCTCCCTAGACACTATCTTCTGGTACGCATTGATCATATCTGCAGCAGCGACTATAGGGTCGATCGCATGGTGCGGTGCTGCTCCATGACCTCCCCTACCCTTCACCCTGACCGTGAATATATCTGCTGCAGCTAGTATGGGGCCTTCCTTAATGCCTACGTAGCCTGTAGGCAGGTCTGCCCAGACGTGAATACCGAAGATAGCCTCGACATCATCTATGTGGCCTTCTTCAACGATTTTCTTAGCGCCTAGCCCGCCCTCCTCAGCAGGCTGGAAGACGAGCTTAATAGTACCTCTTAAGTTGCTCTTAATGCTGGCTAGTATCCTGGCTGCTCCAAGAAGCATTGCCGTGTGAGCGTCGTGGCCGCAGGCATGCATCTTGCCTGGAACCCTCGACTTGTAGGGCACGTCATTTTCTTCTTGAATAGGCAGCGCGTCCATATCGGCCCTCAGCGCGACAGTAGGGCCATCACCACACCTTAAAATACCCACAACTCCAGTCCCAGCTGCCCTGCGCACGTCGTAGCCCAAGCTCCTTAACTCACTAGCTACGACTTCTGAAGTCCTGTACTCTTCATACCTCAGCTCCGGGTACATGTGGAAGTACCTCCTGCGCTCAATTACGTAGCTCTCTAACGCCTTAGCCATACTGAGGATATCGTGCTCCAACACAGCCCACCGCTTAACTCTGTGCAGCCACACCTAATATAGGGGCTAGCTGACAGCCGAGAGTTTATACTCTGTCTAGGGAAGGAATTAGTGGATGCTCACGCCATGAAGGTCGCTGAGTTCCTCGCTAAGGCGGCTGAAGCAGCAGGCATAAGCCTTAGCGAGGTAGAGTCCCTGCGTAGTGAGGTTCTTAAGCTCCTCAAAGACAGAGGCATTAAGTCGCCGGAGCCTGATGAGTACCTAGATGCTTGCGAGCACGTAGCGATGCTGTGGGGCGTGGTTGATGACAGGTGGAGTGAGTTTGCTAAAGTATTACTGCTCATGAGAATATACGATGAAGCTGGCAGGAAGTTTAAAGGAGTTGAAGGAGTTGAGAAGCTCCTTACCTATCAGGCCCTTAGGCTCCTGTACATCAGGTACTTACTCAGAGATGAAGAAGGCAGGGTAAGGGAGGTACCTAGCGACGCATTTAAGAGGGCAGCTTACTTCATTGCTATAGCTGAGTCGCGGTACGGCAGCGACATAGAGTACTTCAGCAGGGAATTTCTTAGATTAATGACTGAGCTACGCTTCATACCTAACTCACCAACACTAATGAATGCAGGAACTAGGAGGCATCAGCTAGCAGCGTGCTTTGTAGTGCCTGTCGAGGACGATACCAACGCCATACTCGACGCACTTAGAGTCACTGCACTAATAATGAAGACAGGTGCAGGAGCAGGCTTCGACTTCTCAAGGCTCAGGCCTAGGGGCGACGTAATCGCAGGAACAGGAGGTAAGAGTAGTGGGCCTGTAAGCTTCATGAAGTTATTCGACGTACTCACTGACGTGATTAAGGAAGGAGGTAAGCGTAGAGGCGCGATGATGGGTCTAATCCACGACTGGCACCCCGACGTACTCGACTTCATCAGATCCAAGTGCGGCCCGAGCAGAATATTCGAGAACTTCAACCTAAGCGTAGGTATTCACGACACGTTCATGAAGGCTCTACAGGATGGCGGTGAGTGGTACTTGTTCAATCCACGCTCATGCCGTGACGTCAGAGACGCATTAAGTGAGGACTTAATCAGGGCTAAGGAGTCCTGCAGGCCTTGGTCAGTAGTTAGGGCTGAGGAAGTATTTGAGAACATTGTTAGGTGTGCTTGGACTTCAGGAGATCCAGGTGCTGTATTTATTGAAAGGTTAAATGAGCACAACCCGACACCTCACCTCGGCAGGATCCACGCCGTAAACCCGTGCGGCGAGACCCCCCTACTAGATTGGGAAGCGTGTAATTTAGGAAGCATTAACCTAGTTAAGTATGTTGAGTCCGGCAGGATTAAGTGGAGCGAGCTCGCTAGGGATGTCAGGTTAGCTGTCAGATTTCTTGACGACGTAATCGACATGTCGTGGTACCCAGATCCCAGAGTTGAGGAAGCCGTCCTGAGGACGCGCAAGGTAGGGCTAGGTGTTATGGGCCTTGCCGACATGCTCGTTGAGCTTGGCGTGCCGTACGACAGCCATGACGCACTCTACATAGCTGATAAGCTTATGGAGTTCATAGCTTACCACGCGAGAGCTGGGAGCAATGAGTTAGCTAGGGAGAGGTCACCATATCCTGAGTTTCCGAGAAGCATCCACGCTAAAGGCAGGTTTAACTGGGAGCCTCAGGTACCTGCTAGCGAGATATACGACTTAAGCGCTGTGAGCGATGACGCGAAGAAGGTAGTGGATGATAGACCTTCACTCGACTGGGATAAGTTGCGCAAGGAGATGCGTGAGGGCACTAGAAACGCTTCAGTAACTACGATAGCGCCGACTGGCAGCATAAGCATCATTGCAGACGTGACCTCAGGTATAGAGCCGTTCTTCGCCCTAGTCTACGTTAGGGAGGTGAGCATAGGTAGGTTCCTAGAGGTCAACAAGTACCTTAAGCGCGCACTTAAGCATGAGGGACTGCTGAGTAGAGATAGGCTACTTGAGGTAGCTAAGGTGAGGAGTGTTGCAAAAATCACGTGGCTGCCGGAGAGGTGGCGCAAACTCCTTAAGACCGCGCATGACGTGTCCCCCGCATGGCACGTGAGGATGCAGGCGGTCTTCCAGAGGTGGGTAGATAATGCAGTAAGCAAGACCGTTAACTTGAGGCATGACGCCTCAGTAGAAGATGTCGCTGAAGTGTTTAGGCTGGCGTGGAGGTTGGGCTGTAAGGGCATAACAGTATTTCGCGACAGGTCTAAACCTGAGCAGGTAGTAGTCGTAGGAGAAGAAATAAGTGAGGTACTGAAGAGTGTGCCAGAACCCGCGAGAATCAAGGATAAGTCGTACCATAAGTGGTTCAGAATAGGTAAGGAAGAGATAGCAGCTGCACCGGAAGACTACTCAGGCGGGTGCCCGACCTGCGACTTGTAGCCACTGTGAGCTAGCTAATAAGTATTGAAGGTTCAGCCTAAACTAAGTAAATTAATGCTCAGCTACAGTAATGTGAGCATAGCAAAAATTCCTAATCTGAATTTTACGTATGAGAGAACATTCGAAAAAGTTTTATACTACACCTACATAAAATACAGTTGTCCGGTGGAAAGCTTGATTACGTCTAGAGCTATATCTAAGACTGCTTCAATACTAATAGTAGTTATTGTCGTGATTGCAGCAGTGGGCGGTATTGCTGCATACTTAAGTCAGCAGGCCCCGCCACCCACAACTACAGCAACTACAACACCGACAGCCACTACGACCTCACCCACAACTACTTCACAAACAACCACAACAACAGCTACAACCACGTCACCTACGACGGCAACCGCGGTCAAGCCCATAATAATAGGAGCTACCCTATCACTCACGGGCAAGTACGGAAGAACCGGCGAGTGGTACAAGATGGGGTACGAGCTGTGGGTTGAGCAGATAAATAAGAAGGGAGGGCTCCTCGGCAGACCTGTTAAGCTCATAATTTACGATGACCAGAGTGACCCGACCACAGCTGCCAGCCTGTACGAGAAGCTTATAACTGTTGATAAAGCTGACCTCCTTCTAGGTCCGTACTCTAGCGCCATCGTCTTCGCAGCATCTAGCGTAACCGAAAAGTACCGTAAGGTGATGGTGGAGGGAGGTGGCAACGCATTAAAAATATTCTCGAGGGGGTACAGGTACATATTCCTAACCCTCCCAGGTCTAGCTGAGAACATAAGTAAGGGCCTCTTCGACTTCATAGCGTCCCTACCGCCTGACAAGAGGCCGAAGACCATAGCCATAATAAACGCTAACGACCTGTTCCCGAAGGCCATAGCCAACGGAGCTATACTGTACGCAAAGAAGTTAGGGCTTGAAGTAGTTCTACATGAGGAGTACCCGAAGGAGGCTAAGGACCTAACACCACTGCTAACTAAGGTCAAGGAGCTTAACCCAGACGTATTAATTGGAGGTACGTACTTCCCTGACGCAGTACTCATAGTGAAGACTTTAAAGCAGCTCAATTGGAGGCCTAAGATAGTGTTCCTGACCGTCGGCCCAGCAATGCCTGAGTTCTGGGAGACCCTTGGTGAGGACGCTAACGGAATAATGGGTGAGAGCTGGTGGGAGCCTACAGCTCCTTGGAAGGGAGTTAAGGAGTTCGTGCAGGCGTTCAGAGAGAAGTATGGCAAGGACCCAGACTACCATGCAGCATGCGCATACGCTGCCTGCCAGGTAATCGAGGCAGCTGTTAAGGCTGTCGGCAGCCTAGACCAAGACAAGATTGCTGAGTGGATAAGAACTCACACAATAGAAACTATAGTCGGGCCGCTCAAGTACACTGAAGCAGGCTATCCAACCCTCGGTCCACTACTGATTCAGTGGCAGAACGGAACTAGAGTCATAATAATGCCTAAGAATGCAGCGACAGGTGAGGCAATATACCCACTCCCACCAACTTGGGGCTGAGGTCGGAGAACCTTAACACATGCTGCCTAAGCCCTAAACAGTAAAAACACTTTTTAATTCCTCTCTAATCATTACATTGCTACATTAGCTCAGCTCCGTACTGAGTGAGGGGATGATGTATGGTAGTCGAAGGCGCCTTCACACAAGCCCTAGTAACTGGCGTCCTCCTAGGCGGTGTCTACGCGCTGATGGCCTCAGGGCTTAGCTTAATTTTCGGCGTAATGGACATAGCTAACGCTGCTCAAGCTACATTCGCTGTACTAGCTGCCTACATAACGTACTGGCTCCAGACAATCTATGGAGTAACTCCCTTCGTAGGAATGGTTGCTTCAGCTGCAGCACTATTTGTTATAGGCATCGTCATCTACAAGTTCATGGTTTCTAGAGTTGCTGGCTTAATGGCATTCACCCTGCTTTACATGATGGCTATGTTCCTTGAAAACACCATGATATTTACGTGGACTAACCTCTACAGAAGCATAAGAGTCGAGTTTCTCACTACATCAGTAGGCATCGGAGGCATTTATATACCGCTCGACAGGCTCGTAGGATTCATCATAGCAGCTGCAGGCTTCGGTCTGCTGTCGTACTTCCTCAAGTACACTTACTTAGGGAAAGCCATCAGAGCCACCATGCAGAACCCCACCGCCGCCTCACTAATGGGCATTAACATTAGGTTCATATACCTCATATCCTTCGGGCTCGGTATAGCTCTGTCAGGCTTTGCAGGAACCGTGATGGGAATTATTTACTCATTTAACCCCACCGTCGCTGACGAGTGGATAGGCATAATGTTCGCTATAGTGGTCTTCGGCGGCTTAGGGTCGCTGATGGGAACATTCATAGCGTCCCTGGTGATAGGTATAGTAACGTCAATAGTCGGGACCTACGTGTCAATGGTCTGGTCGCCCCTCGTCGCATTCGCAGTCTTAATACTAACTCTCTGGATTAAGCCATCAGGTATTATGGGGAGGAAGCTATGAAGGTGAAACTCACTTTAGGGAAAGCTATTTCCATAGCTCTGCTAGTGGCTTTAGCTCTAGTGCCTGTCATATCTCCAGAGCTGTTCTACGTAGACTTCATGCTGCTCCTCTACATGTACGCTATAATTGCTGTCGGCTGGAACATAATAGGTGGCTACACCGGGTACTACAGCTTCGGGCACACCTCATTCTTCGGGCTGGGAGCATACACTACAGCAATCTTAGTCACTAAGCTCGGCGTGTCACCATTCATAACCTTCCCTCTAGGAGGACTGGTAGCTGCTGCGTTCGCCTTCATCATAGGGTACCCAACCTTAAGGCTTAAGGGGGCTTACTTCGCCATAGCTACCCTCAGCTTGAGCTTCGCACTGCAGATACTAGCGTTCAACCTAACCCCTGTGACGGGCGGAGGTGAAGGAATAACTCTACCACTGCCGCCATGGGATATTAAAACCACTATAACCATGATATACTACATAATGTTCTCAATATTCATTGCTGCAGTAGCCACCACCTACATCCTAGAGAGGTCTAGGGTCGGGCTAGCACTGAAGTGCATTAGAGATAATGAGCTTGCTGCTGAGTCAGTTGGAATACCTACTACATTAATGAAGTTCATAGCCTTCCTACTGAGCGCGTTCTTCCCTGGAGTTGCTGGAGGTGTGTTTGCTTACTACGCAACATACATTGATCCTCCAACAGTCTTCAACCCCAGCATCTCAATGTTCGCTATAGTGTTCTCTATGTTTGGTGGTGCAGGGACAGTTACTGGCCCGATCATAGGGTCAGCCATACTATTCACGATAAGTCAGATCGCTAGGTACACCATAACAGTGCCGGGATTCGACTTAATGGTCTTCAGCCTAATAGCAATAGCCATCATACTCTTCATGCCTAAGGGAATCGTAGGTGTAGTGAGGGAGAAGTTTAAGGTGATGCTCCCCTGAGGTGATTCTTATGGCTCTACTTGAGGTAAAGGGTGTGTGGAAGTTCTTTGGCGGGCTAGCCGCACTCAAAAACGTCAGCTTCAAGTACGACGGAGGTATTCTAGGGATTATAGGCCCTAATGGAGCAGGCAAGACAACACTCTTCAACGTCATAACAGGAGTGTACAAGCCATCTAAGGGTAGGGTATACTTTGAAGGCAGGGACATAACCGGTATGAAGCCCCACAAAATATGCAAGTTAGGTATAGTGAGGACATTCCAGATACCCAGGCCGTTCAGCAACGAAACTGTTCTCGAGAATGTAGTTGCTGCCAGAATATTCGGAGGCCCGGGCACTACATCCATAAGCAAAGCTAAGGAGGAGGCTATGGAGATCCTGGAGTTTGTTGGGCTGAGGGAGAAGGCTGAGGTAGCAGCTGAGTCACTGAACATCCACGAGAGAAAGAGGCTTGAGATAGCTAGGTGCTTAGCAACTAGGCCTAAGATTCTGATGCTGGATGAGGTAGCTTCAGGGCTAACTCCTGCTGAGGTCGACGGCATGGTTGAGCTGATTAAGGAAATCAATAAGAGAGGCATAAATATAATATGGATTGAGCACGTCATGAGGGCGATAATGAGGGCTGCTGAAAGGATAATTGTCCTCGACTACGGAGAGATAATATCGGAGGGACCGCCAGAGAAGGTAGCTAAGGATCCGAGAGTGATTAAAGCTTACTTAGGTGAGGAATATGTTACTTGAGGTCAAGGGCTTAGAGGCATCTTACGGTGAGCTGAAGGTCCTGTGGGGAATAAACCTCGAGGTAGGTAAGGGGGAAATAGTAGCTTTAGTAGGCCCTAATGGAGCAGGCAAGACAACGCTTCTCAGAACAATTGTAGGGATAGTTAAGGAGGATAAGGGAGACATCATATTTGAAGGAAAGCGATTAAATGACCTCCCACCATACGAGCGAGTTAAGCTAGGCATATCACTGGTACCTGAGGGTGGAGAGCTCTTCCCTTACATGACAGTGCAGGAGAATCTAGACATTGGAGCTTACCTTCCTGAAGCTAGGAGGAAGTACCAAGAGAACCTAGAGTTCGTCTTCACGCTGTTCCCCAGACTTAAGGAGAGGAGAAACCAGCTAGCAGGAACACTGTCAGGTGGGGAGAGGCAGATGTTAGCTATAGGTAGGGCCTTAATGAGCTCGCCAAAGATTCTGATGTTTGATGAGCCCAGCTTGGGGCTAGCACCTAACCTAGCACTTAACGTACTGAAAACTATTCAAGAGCTGAATAAGGAGGGATATACCATACTGCTAGTAGAGCAGAACGTGAGGTTAGCTCTAAAGATAAGTAATAGGGGTTACGTCATAGAGAACGGGAGGATAGTCCTCGAAGGAACTAGCGAGGACCTCCTGAATAACCCACACGTAAAGAAGGCATACCTAGGCCTGTAGGATCCAGCTAACACACTAGATCATTTCGGCGAGCTTAGCAAGCTCGTCAGCAAACCTGGGTCCGAAGTCCGTGAGCGTGAGGACCGGAAGGACTATGATGTTTTTAGGTTCTACTCCGCATCTCTCCTTAAACCTCTTAACAGTGCTCTCTTCATCGGGCTCTAGCCTGCTGTCCTCGTAAATTACTAGGTCAGCACTACGTACTAATTCAGCAGATATACTAAGCGCTTCAGAGCCGTACTCGTAGGGCTTAATCACTACCTTATTCAGCACATTCAGCCCTAGCACCTCTAGCCCAGTAACTATGTGGGTGAAGAGCCCTGGAACTACCGGGCCACCTAGGTTCAGCTCTACATACACTTTTATAGGCTCCACAGCGCCTGCTACTGCCTGCAGCTTCTTCGAGAACTTCTTAGCTAACCTAAGCCCTCCAGTGGCCTCACCTAGTACTGCAGCTACCTGCATAATTACTTCAGCAATACCCCACACACTCTTCGGCAGATTAGTCACGTAGTAGTGAACGCCTAGTTCCTTCAGGTGCTTAGCTAGCCTCCTCTGAATGCCTCCTGCAAGCAGCACTAGGTCCGCTCTATTAACTACATCAGCTACAACGCTGTCGTAAGTCCCTGCAACAGGCTTTGAAATCACTTCCTCATAACCCTTAACCACAGCCAGTACTCTACACCAGGAACTAACCCCAACTAACTTATTCCCGTACCCTAACTCCAGAAGCACCTCAGTGACTGAAGGTGTGAGCGAAACCACTGAGTTAATGCTTTCAGGTAGCTCGAGCTCCTCACCTACCTCAGGGGAGTATAGCTTCCTCACAGCCCTCCACCAGCTAGTTAATCGTTTGAAGGCACCTTAATATACTTCGGAGTAGAAAGATTAAAGTGAGGTTCTAGACAGCATGAAGAGACTCGTAGTCCTCGACGTCAATAAGTGTGTTGGTTGCGGGCTCTGCATGCTTGCTTGCTCAAGGAGGTTCGGGGTTGCAGGCTACAACAAGTCAGCTATATGGGTTAGGTCTGCAGGCGGGTTCGAGAGAGGCTTCACCGTAATTGTATGCAGGGCCTGCAAGGACCCTCCCTGCGCTAGGGTCTGCCCAGTGAATGCCTTAATACCTAGGCAGGGCGGCGGTGTGATACTTAACCCGGCTAAGTGCATCGGCTGCGGAACGTGCGTTAAGGCCTGCGACATAGGGGCTGTCCTCTGGGACCCCCAGTGGAACAAGCCGTCAATATGTACTCACTGCGGCTACTGCGTGGACTTCTGCCCACACAATGTCTTAGCTCTTGAGGAGGTGAGCTGAAACGACGAGCTGGATTAAGGCATTATCTAAGGTTCTGTACGTTGACCTAACAAAAAAGATATTCTGGGTAGAGGATAGAGAAGACCTCTTCAGTAAGTGGCTAGGAGGCATCGGTGTTGCGACACAGCTCTACAAGGAGGAGGTACCTAAGGGAGCTGACCCCCTCAGCGCGGAGAACGCCATAATCTTCGCTGTCGGCCCCTTAACACTCGCCTACCCACTAGCCTCAAAGACTGTGGCTGTGTTTAAGTCTCCGCTGAACGGCTACTTCGCTGAGAGCCACGCTGGCGGCAGGTCAGCAGCTGCAATTAGGTCGGCAGGGTATGGCGCGATAGTCATTAAGGGTAGCAGTGACAGGCCGATATATCTGGTAATAGATAGCTCTAAGGTTAGGTTCAGAGATGCAGCAGCTTTATGGGGGATGAGGAGCACGGAGACTGTTGGCAGGATTCTCAGAGAAGTAGCTCCAGGAGCTGGTCACCGAGCAATAATGAGGATAGGGAGAGCTGGAGAGAAGTTAGTTAGGTATGCGTCAGTAGTTACTGAAACCTACAGGCACTTCGGCAGGATGGGCCTAGGCGCTGTATTCGGGTCTAAGAAGCTCAAGGCAATAGTTATTGTTGGAAAGAAGGGGTTCAGAGTACCAGATATCAAGACTTACAGAGAGGTGTATAAAGAGATATATGACCTAGCTACTAAGTCACCCCTAATGAAGAAGTACCACGACTTAGGTACTCCAGCAAACATACTGCCGCTGAACGAGATAGGTGCGCTGCCTACTAAGAACTTCACGTCAGGTAAGTTCGACCTAGCTGAAGAGATAAGTGGTGAGAAGCTAGCTGAGACAGTGCTGGTTAGGAGGGTAGCGTGTGCCGGCTGCCCTACAGCATGCATTCACATAGCAGGTCTGAGAGAGGAGTACCCTGAGGAGAAGTTCTTCTTCAAGATAAGGTTCATCTCATACGACTACGAGCTCCTCTACGCACTAGGTAGTAACCTGGGTGTCAGCAAGAGGGAGGGCGTCCTCAAGCTGATTGAGGCTGTTGAGGAGGAAGGTCTTGACGCTATATCTACTGGTGTTGTCTTAGCCTGGGCTACTGAAGCCTACCTGAGAGGGCTAATAAGTGACGAAGAGACGTTAGTGCCGCTTAACTGGGGGTACTTCGACAACTACGTTAAAGCTATCCACTACATAGTTACGCAGCCTAACGAATTCTACAAGACCCTAGCACTAGGTGTTGAGGAAGCAGCTAGGAAGTACGGCGGCATGGAATTTGCTGTTGCATTCAATAAGGTAGAGCCAGCCGGGTACCTAACTGGCCCACTCTACTTCATATCACTCATCACCGGAGCTAGACACTCGCACCTCGACGCGGGAGGGTACTCCATGGACGAGAAGCTCCTTAAGAAGAAGGAGCTCCCTGAACCTAAGGATGCTATGAGGAGGATAGCTGAGGAGGAAGCGTGGAGGCAGGTACTGAACTCACTAGTGATATGCTTGTTTGCTAGAGGGATCTACAAGCCTGAGGTGGTCGTTAAAGCACTGAAGCCCCTAGGCTACAAATTCACAGAGGAAGAGCTCGTAAAGTTAGGGCGGAAGATATATGTTGAGAAGCAGAGTGTGAAGCTCGAGGAAGGCTACGACCCGAGGAGCGTTAGGGTCCCACAGCGCATACTCGAAACACCTACTCCTCACGGGAAGCTCTCTGAAGAGTACATCAGGAAGGCTCTAGAAGCATTTAAGGATGTCCTAGCTGAATTTGAGGAAGCTAGTAAGTAGGAAGAATTAAGACTCGCCCCTCAGGTACGGCGGGATCATGAATAGCGCTGAGCCTCAGAGTACAGCACATCCAAGGACATTTAATTTCCCTGGACGTGCTGAGGCCTTTGGACTCAGTGCTACATCACGATATCGCCAGTACCTGAGGTCTAGCGCAGTATATAATACTGCTTCAGAGCTAATATGTTGATATGAAGACGCTGTGCCGCGCCTCAAGCCCTGTGAGCTGCGCCGACCAACTCATTTATGTTTCTAACGTTATGTACTTTAACCCACTCCTTAAGACCACTGACTATCTCCTCAACAACTTTTTCATTGCTTGCTAGGGCAGTACCCACCTGAACAGCCTTAGCACCTGCAACTATGAATTCAGCTGCTGTCTTCCAGTCGAAAACCCCTCCAACACCAATTATCTCAGCGCCATACTCCTTATATACGTCGTAAATCACCCTGACAGCTATGGGATGTATTGGCGGGCCGGAGAGGCCTCCATACTTAGCTGTCAGCACTGGCCTGAGTGCGTACACGTCTATGTACATAGCCTTGACAGTATTTATCAGTACTAGGGCGTCAGCACCTGCTTCTAGCGCCTTCCCAGCCGACTCCACCACCTTATCAGTTACACCTAGCTTAGCTAGCACAGGGATTGAAGTTGTTGAAGCTACTGCTTCGACAACCTCCCTCACCTTCCTAGGGTCGGACCCCAGCTCTATCCCGTATCCCTCAGTGTGAGGACAGCTGAGGTTGAGTTCCACGGCGTCAGCTCCAGCACGCTGAGCTTCAGCAGCTACGTCCGTGAACTCCAACTCTGACTTCCCTGCTATGCTGACTATTATTGGGACCTGAAACTCCTTAGCCGTAGCTACTAACTCCTTAATAGCTCCCTTACCTGGGTTAGCTAGTCCTACAGCGTTGATCAGCCCGCCAGTAGGCAGCTTAACTATTGTCGGAGGCTTAAAGCCCTCCCTAGGCTCAGGAGTTATGGTCTTAGTTACAACTGCTGAGAACCCTAGCTTGATAAGTCTGATCACACCGCCTGGAGTGTTACCTAAGATGCCGCTAGCATTCATTACTGGGTGCTTCAGCTTCAGAGACGCTACAGTGACTTCAAGTGACACGTCCAGCCCCTCAGCAAGGTACTTGATCTTAGATAGACACATTATAAGTAACTACTGGGGTTAAAATCAGTTATTTAGGTGCTGTAGAGGTCTCCAGAGCTACTTAACCAGGTAGTCAAGTACTTGAGATGCCCTAAACGCCGGGCCGTCCTTACATAGCGTTAAGCCAGTCCTGCCTAGGACGCAGCTACCGCAGAGACCCAGCCCGCACTCCACCATGGACTCCATAATGAGTATCGGGTCTCTCCCAAGCACCAGCTCTAAGTTAGCTACTGCTGCTAGCATGTCATTAGGGCCTGCCACAATTACCTCACACTCCTTGAACCTCGGTATTACCAGGCTCGCTAAGTCAGTAGCTCTCCCGCAGAACCCCATACTGCAGTCCTCAGTGCACAAGCTGAAGCTGTACCCAGTAACCTCCTTGAAGTACGACGGGACATCACCAGCATCTTCAGCAGTCCTCGTGCCCCAGATGACGCCCTTCAGCAGCCCCAGCTCATTGAGCTCCTTAGCTAGCCTAATGATTGGTGCTAGACCGGTACCGCCGGCTACTAGTACGTACTCATATCTACTACTTACTGGCAGCGCCTTACCGAAGGGGCCTGCTACACCTAGTATCTTCCCTTCTGACTCAGCTAAGGCTCTAGTACCTTCACCTCTAATGGAGAAGAATATAGAGATCGTGGAGTCCTCGTAGTTGGCTACACTCATAGGTATGTAGTCCACACCCGGGATCCATATCATGATGAACTGCGCTGGCCCTGGAGGTACGTCGAAGTCTTCAATGAGTTTAAGGTCAGCTACTAAGTACCTCCTAGATAGCTTCCTCACCCTAACCACTCTAGCGTGCTTCAGAGTGCCAGAGCGAACCACCTCTATAGAAAACCTAGGTAGCCTGTGGAACTTGTACGCTATCTCCTCATACGCCTCCGTACTCAGTGTTCCAGCCAAAAAGCCCAACCAAACCACTACTCCAGACTATTTAAAATCTTCGTATTTTAGACTTCTTAGTGTACTCAATAAC
This sequence comes from uncultured Desulfurococcaceae archaeon, assembly GCA_964417765.1. GTDB lineage: Archaea > Thermoproteota > Thermoprotei_A > Sulfolobales > NBVN01 > B83-G16. The sequence goes on along the minus strand of CAYQIX010000013.1, from coordinate 3,082 downwards.
CTCGTCATATACCTCCTTACTTATCAGTCCCTCCTCAAGTAATACCCTGAACATCTCGGTAACCTTAATTAGCGAGTACAGCTTAATCCCTGCAGAAGCAAGAGTTTCTTCAGCGCCCTGCTCGCGGTCAACTATAGCTGCTGCAGCAACCACCTCAGCGCCCAGGGACTTGAGCGTCTTCGCTGATGACAGCAGGCTCTGCCCTGTCGTCGCTACGTCATCAACAACAAGTACCTTCCTCCCTCCAACAACACCCTCAACCTTACTCTCTAGCCCGTGTGACTTGCGCTCTATCCTCACGTACCCCATAGGTATCTTCTTAGTGAAGGCTATGTAGGCAGCTAGCGGTATGCCTGCTGTAGCAACACCTACTACGGCATCGTAGGGCGCGTTAATAACTCTGATTAACTCATTAATTACCTTGAAAGCTAAGTCAGGGAAGCTGTAGAGCCTCCTCAGGTCTATGTAGTAGGGGCTCTCCATGCCTGAGGAGAGCCTGAACTTACCGAACTTAATTATTCCTACCCTATAGAACTCCTTCACGAACCACGACAAGCTCTCACACTCTCCTCCTGCTTCTTAACTACTTCTAGAGCTGCCTCTAATGGATTTTCCGCTCTAGCTATTAACCTCCCAACAATCTCGTAGTCAGCACCAGCACACAACGCGTCACCAGGTGCTGCACCCTGAGCGCCCACACCCGGCGCTAGGATCTTAAATGAAGGTCCTAAGTATTCTCTCCCAGCCTTAAGTATGTCTGGCATTGTAGCAGGCAGTACTACACCCCAAGCATTAACCTCCTTAACCACATCGAGCAGGTCTCTGAACACCTTCTTCATCACTCTAGCTGCTCCTGGGTGGCTCATGAATGTCACTAAGATCAGCTTAATACCTAACTCACTACACACGCGAGATAACTCACCCAAAGCACCCTCAGTACCTACGAAGGCATGAGCTATCACAGCACTTACTCCTGCGTCGGCTACGGTCTTAGTTATTAAGGACATGACGTACCCTATGTCAGCGAGCTTCAAGTCAGCAATTGCCAATTCAGCACTCATAACGCTCACTACATTCTTTAGACCCTTAACACCTTCTTTAACAAGTAGTGGGAGACCCACCTTATAGCCCTTAGGCACACCATTAAGCTTGTTAATTAGATTAACACACCACTTAACCCCATCAACACCTTCAGGCGGGTCTAAAGCAACAATTAATGTCATTAATACCCAGAGAAACTTAAGTAACTGCTACCTTAAAAGTTCACCGCTTAACAAAGAGTGAATTACTGCTTTAACTCATAGATTACTGCACATTTTACGCTATTAGACGGACTTTAAGGTTGAGCTGAGAGGCTACATCCGCCTGCTTCCTGTCGCTCGTGAGGAGCTCTCCTAACTCTTGCGCCTGAGCCAGGTAAAGCGAGTCGTAGATTGTTATTCCGTACTTTAAAGCTATCTGCATAGCTGACTTTATGTATTTGCTCTCAGGTTCTAGCACAATAACGCCTGCATTTACTAGCTTAACGAGCCCGTGATATAACTTTAAGGCGTCTTCCTGCCTTATGAGCCTCCGTACGTGGTAGTGCTTCCAGATAGCGTTGCCGACTTCCTTAAGTAAGTGATCTACGGAGTACAGCGGCTTCTTCTCCTTAATGATGGAACTCACCTCTTCCCAGCCCTCCTCACGTAGAATGTACTTCACCAGAGCTGACGCATCAATAACTATCACGGTCCTCCCTCACATATCCAGTGACGGTTCCCCTAGGTACTTCAGGAAGTCTCCTTATGATGCTCTCAAGCTCCTCAATTGCTTTAGCCTGCTCATACTCCCTCACGCGCTCCTCAATAAACCTCCTCACTTCCTCACTCCAGTTCACTATCCCGCGTAGTGCATCCATCTTCTCCTTTAACTTTTTAGGTATACGGAACGACACTGTAACACTCAAATTCCCTACCTCCGTAATACAGTTGATGCATTACTAAATAAAAACATACGCTGTAGTACATTAAATTTCCGCTCGGTTCAGAACTTCATTCATAGCTTCCCTAAAGCCCGCATCTACTCTGTAGAGGAATTCATATATCTTAGGTATGGGTTTCGGAGCCTTAACCTTCAGCTCAATCACTTCCCTCACCCAGCCGTGCTTCCTGGCCAAGACCCTGACTGCTAGGTGAACAAGCTTGTACTCCTGAAGCGTTATCCCCTTACTTACACCAGCCTCACCGAATAGCTTCTCGTAAATCATTAGCGCTCCCTTCACCTCACCCTCGTTCCAGCTCACTGCAGCCCTCCTAGGCGGGAGAACTAAGTTTAGCTTAGACTTCATAATCCTCTTGGCTGGGTCTAGGAAGCTGTATGTGCGCAGCTCCCTATAGGTTTCCTGAATTAACTCAATAACTTCCTCAGCTTTCTGCGAAGGATTCACTAAGTAGCCGTCAGTAGGCGGCGTTACCTGGTGCTTCAGCAGCTTCTCAGAGAATAGGAGGAGTAGCCTGCGCGGCGCGAACTCTACGAACTTCATGAAGTACCCGTCAACAAGTAAGCACGTGGTCTCAGCTGTTCCTCCCTTACGTACCCTAACCCAGTAGTACGGAAGGAGTATGTTGAGCAGCTTCATCTCAACCACTTACATTAACTATCACGTATTGAGAGCTAATATGAGGTAATGGAGGTTGAGGAAACCTATGTATTCCCCAAAGTAACGTTAGTTTGGGTAAGTGAGTTGCTGCTCGATGAAATCTGCAGGTACGTAATCTCTAAAATTGAGGAGCTGGGTAGGAAGCCAGTTACTACTGACCTCTGCGTGGGACTGAGGTACACGTACGCTGTAGTTGAGGTCAGCGGAGAGAAATTCATTGGGCTGTGCTACACTCCATTAGAAGACATCTCGCACAGCAATCAAGAGGTCACCTCCCCCTCAGACCTGGCTTCGGACACTGTGTGTGACTTAATTAAGTCTACTAATTACGTCACTAAGGCGCTAGCTGTAGCATACTTAAATGCCCTCACCTCAGCTATCCTGGAGATACCGCCGGAGTCCTCAGGTAAGGACCTCCTCGACGTTATGGAGTTCAGCAGT
>CAYQIX010000012.1:0-26830 GCA_964417765.1 uncultured Desulfurococcaceae archaeon | reverse complement strand
TTTTGTGTACACCTGGCATTCCCTGTAATCGTGTGTTATTTGAGCAGTATAAGAAGATAGTGGTAGCCGGGCGGGGATTCGAACCCCGGTCACGGGGGCCAGAGCCCCGCATCCTTGGCCGCTAGACGACCCGGCTACTCCATGGTATTAGGTATTCATAGAGGGGTTATAAGCATTATATCAAGTTTTGTCCGTGATGTTAGAGTACAGGTAGGCTGGTGCCGCCGCGGGGATTCGAACCCCGGACCTCCGGATCTCCCAGGCGGGGCCGTATGAGTCCGGCGCTCTGCCAGGCTAAGCTACGGCGGCACCATGGTAGAATTTCTGAAGAGGGTTTAAAGTTTTATTGCAGTTATACTATGTGAGGGGGATGATTAGTGACTCCAGTGGTGACTGATGATCGGATCCACCCCTAAATGACCTACAGTGTCCTAATTCTTCTCTCTAGCTCTTCGCTAATTGCAACTTTAAGTTCGTACCTATGAACTCTAATTAAATGTAAGTACATGCCCTTCTTCGTGAACGGCCCCTTATTACATAGCCTGCAGTAGCGTATGCCATTCTTCTTTATGATTATATCGTTTGCTACTGCTGTAATCACCTCAGTAACAATGTCAAGAAGTGATGATCCTGCAATTATTCCTACATGATTCCAGTCTATCTTTATGCCTGCTGCCGCCCTAGCAACAAACTCTATTAAGCGTTCAGCAAGTGAATCAATTTTAGACAATGTGAGAGCCACCACTCAACCCCTTAACTGAAGCTATTAGGCCAGTAAGTATCGTTTGAAGTACCAGCTGCGGATCGGCTTCCTCAAGCACCTTTCTAACCCTAGGCGATTTACTTAAGTCGACTTCAAATATCTCAATAAAATCTAGTAGTAGCTCCCTAGCTTCTTCCCTACTTGCCTTACCCTCCTTAACAGCTGCACCAAAACTGAGTAGCCTGTAAAGATACAGCTTAAGTTCATCATCACTGACATTTAAGGACCATAATGGTTTAGTAGTGCATGAGAGCTCTGACGCTAAACCATCTATGTACTTCTGAGTTGCTAGCTTAACCACCAGCTCTGAAACCCAGTACTTAAGGCTCAACTTAAGTTCATTTGCGCACTGTTTGTATCCTAACTCTTCAAGTATACTAATAGCTGACGCGACATACACTACTTTGTCACACACCACGTATAAGTAAGGAGACCCTTCATCAAAGCCTACGAAGTAATGCGAGTAAGTACTTGCTTCAATGCTTATGTTATCCGCCATAAGTGAGCCCCTACATTTTACTTAGGGTTAATCGGAGACTTTAAATAGAGAGATCAAGTAAGAAATTCGCAGTTGCTTCATGAAGCCATGTTGATGTATTAAGAGGAGAGTACATTAGTTATGTTTTGGTATTACCCATATTTACTGTCTTATAAGTTTTTCTCAAGTCTGCAGTTACTACTTAAAATATGTCCTATCGAATCTATCCTAGGTGGTACTTATGGGAGAGTTTAGGGTGTTTTCAAGGGTCCTGACATATACAACTAAAAAAAGGTTTGAAGTACTGCGTATTACAGACGATGTTGAGAGAGTTGCTGCTGAGTCAGGTATACGCAATGGTTTAGTACTTGTTTATGTGCCTCATGCTACAGCAGCTCTTATTGTGAACGAGTTTGAGCCTAGGATAGCAGAGGACTATATTTCATGGTTAAGAAAGTTCTTTCCACCCAGTGCTGGGTGGAGACACGATGAAATAGATGACAATGCGCATGCGCACTTGGCCTCAGCAATGATTGGGTCGTCAAGGATGTTTCCACTAGTTGATGGCAGGATTGTTAGAGGTACGTGGCAAGAAATACTTCTTGTTGAGCTAGATGGACCGAGAAGTGTGAGGAGAGTTATCGTTGAGGTCTTAGGCAATTGATTCGATACATAATTTTTGTGTATACCTTACGGCTTGAATATCCTTCTCCATAAGTCCTTAGCTATCTCTAGTAGATTATGGAGGTGTTCACAGGTATTTTCTTCCGGGGTTATTCTGCAGAAACTCGACGATACTTCATGGTAGTTCTCTCTAACTACTACCTTAATATTAGGAAATGCCTCGCTGCCCATGCGGCCCTGAAGAATAATATAAAGTGATTTTGAGATCGTTATTCTAGATATAGCAATAATCGAAGGTAGTACCTTAAGCTTGCTGATAAACTCAGCTAATTCCTTGAGCCCTAGAATCCTAAGTACTGAAATCACCTTATCCTGTGTGGCAAGTAGTATGAGTTCACAGATTTCATTAGTTAATCTGATGTCTAGTATGTTAACACCGCCCTCCTCAATACTCGCGTGAATCACGCCCTCACGAACTGTAATATTGGGTTTTCCTCCGATGCTACCTGCTAGAAATTTAATGATACTCTCCACACAACCCGCATCACATTCGGTAAATAATTCCTCAATCATCTTACATCAACATTCTCGTCGATAAATAAGTATAAATTTAGTTGCTAAACTACCGCCAAGTCTTTATTTAGCTAGATATTCCTGCTCATAGCAATGAGAAGGAAGGGTTGGTTGCGGCGGGACCCCGACTTGGGAGGGCTGCGGGGCCTCGCGGACCCCACTGCCCTCCCAACGCGGCCAGCTTAACTTCCGGGATCTGACGAGTCCGGGTGTTTCCTGGCCGCTATGGTCGGGGCCGCCAAATCTAGTAGGAAATTAGGGGTTTTAAGCTTTTAACTATGTGCTGTTACTTCCTTTCCTCCCTGACGTACTACTTCAGAATATACTGCTACTATAAGTAGTGGAGCACCGCATTTAGGGCACTTACCGACCTCCTTGCCTACGTAGTCTCCTTCCCGGAACTCCCTTATCTCACTATAATTACCACTCACGCAGGCAATTTTAGTTAGTATCTTTGGTGGCATAGCTGGCGGCTTACGTGAGGTAAAAAATGAGAGTAAAGTATAGATCATTAGCACCACAAATACAGCAAGCAGTCCTAAGATTAATGGATCCAACTGCATGCTCCCACCATGTCACAGTATTCCAACGGTATTCCCTATGCCTACAAGAACCACGCTCTCACCCTCCCGCACTTTCTCTTTAATAATCTTCTTAACTACCTCAACAGCTCTCTGAACACCTTCATAAATCTTCTTAGTCATTGTATTTAGAGCTTCTGTATCACTCATTTTAACAACAACTGCTTCTAAGGGTATTGAGTACTTAGTAGCTGTTCTCTCAATAGCTATCTTTTCAGGTCCTGGATCACCTATTGCTGCACCAACACCGTAAGCCACTTCACCCGTCTCTTCACTCTCAAGCCTCAGCGCTGCATCAACAGTAATTATCCTAGCAACCTTACCACCTAACCTCTCAACAACCTTCTCTACTGCTTCACCAGGCCAACCTACTGTAGCGCCTGGACCTCTCGCTTTGATTATGTATAGCTTTCTTCCTTCGAACTCAGTCACGTAGAGGTCCGTCTCTTCAGCAACCTCCTCAGGTTTTTCATTACTAATGAAGTGCCTCACTACTAAGGGTCCTACACCATCTCCTACTGGCGTTCCTTTCAAGAATGCATCTATTGCATCATTGTATGACTTAGCTAGTCTCAGTATGACCGGCATCTCCAAGGCTAACTGCATGACGAGTACCCAATTACTGTACTTTAAGCCGAGCTGGAAGTAGTGCCTCACTATCTTATTTATTAGTCTAATAGCAGACACTATCTCAAGCAAGACCTCAGTATTATTACGTTTCCACAATTCGACATCGCCCAGCCTCTCATTAACATAGGCTTTAACTGCTGTGTTACGTATTCTAAGTAGATGCTTTAGCCTCCTTATTATATCGGTTGGCTCCTTACTCACCGGCTCAATAATAAAGAAGTTGTCTAGAAAGTTCTCCATGAATTCTCTCGGATTGCTGACACCTAACTTACTTAAATACGCTATTGTCTTCCTCCTACTTTCATTCTCGATCTCAGATAGCTGATATAACCTCTTCCTAATGAAAGAGGCAAATCTCCAGAGCTGCATTTTCTGAGGTATGTCAGTAAAGTTGAGAAATAAGGAAGTGAGTATTAGTAAGACCAGCAAGGTTGATGCCCAATCACTGCCCCCATTCATTTCACATACTCCCCTCGATTAAAGATTCATTAGGAAGTAATAAACAGCTTCACCCCATATCACAAATCTTAGGATTGCTCGTAACTATGACGCCTTCCTTACTTATATAGATTGTTTCTTCAAACTGCGATACAGCCCCTGATTTAACCTCTACCAGAACCGGGTACTGCCTTAAGTACCCCTTACGAACTAAGCTTCTAATAACGCTCCTTAAGGCGGTCAGATCCTTAGCAACATCTCTCAACCATCTCTCACAGAATGGCAAGCTCTTGAATCTCTCAGCGATCACTTCCAGTACTATCCTCTCTTTCTCGCTGAGCCCGAACCCAAACTTAATTCTCCTTAATGCGTAAATCTGTACATGCTTTAGTTCAGTTACTGCACCTTTTCCGTCTGTGGCGAAAGGTTCAATAGCATATGCTCGCCCCACTTTAAATTTACCGTAACTCAGTGGGTCTTTATAATTCGGTATTATGTCACCTGCATGGATGCTGTATCGATCAAGGCTATGTCCGCTTAGGTTCCTAATTACCTTAAAGCCGTACTTTTTAATCGTACTCTCTATTACTGCACCTACATCAGAAAACTTTACCCCAGGATTTACTGCTAAAATTGCCTTTTCTAAGGCATCACTTGCTGCTTCAGCTAATTTTCTCAACCTATCATTAAAAACAAGTGTTATTGCTGTATCAGCTATATATCCATTAACATGAACTCCTATATCGATCTTTACTATCGAGTCCTCAGGAATTACTTCGTCATCGTCAGCAAGCGGTGTCCTGTGGGCTGCAACCTCATTAATTGATATGTTAAGAGGAAAAGCTGGTTGTGCGTTTAACTCCTTAATATAGGACTCCACTCTCTCAGCTACTTCAACTAGTTTCATACCTGGCTTTACTAGCCTCTTAACATAGTCTTTAATTCTGTAGCTCACTTCACCTGCTTTGATATAGTACTTAATTTCTTCCTCTGACGTCCCCACACACCCTACGCTAATCAATAATCGCAGATTTTATGTATTTACTATTAACGTAACATTTATCCCTTCCACTTCATTTAATTGTTGGTGTTAGTGATGGTCAGGGTTCGCTGGCTTGGGCATGCAGCCTTCCTAGTAACAGTAGGAACAAAAAAGTTCCTTGTAGATCCGTGGATTGAAAACCCGAAATCGCCTGTAGGTGTTGACGAGATAGCTAACGAACCTGATTACATCATAGTTACACATCACCATTTAGATCATTTAGGAAATACCATTGAAATAATGAGAAAGAATGAGAAAGCTAAGTTGATATCCATTTTCGAGATTGCTAATTATGTTGCTGAGCAACTGGGCGATGAATCCCGCGTTATTGGAGCCAATATAGGCGGTCCTATAGATGTAGGTGACGGCTACACCGTCATACTCACACCTGCGCTACATTCAAGTGAAAGAGGAAGTCCTACAGGAGCTATCTTCGGTAGAGAGGGTGAATACGTGTATCATGCTGGAGACACAGGTGTAACGTATGATATGAAGCTGATAGGTGAGCTATATAGTCCTCTAGTTGCGATACTCCCTATAGGTGGGCACTTCACGATGGGACCTAAGGAAGCTGCAAAAGCCGTAGAGCTAATTAAACCAAAATATGCGATACCTATGCACTATCATACTTTCCCAGTAATTAAGGGCGACCCAAAGAAGTTTGAGGAATATGTTAAAGAGTATGCACCTGAGGTCAAAGTAGTCATATTACGTCCTGGAGAGGAAATAGAACTTAAGTAGATATAGTAAATATCAGGAAGTAAGAGCTGGCTTTTTACTCTACCTCTCAAATAATATTCCACAAACCAGCATTTCTACAGCATGACATACATCTACTAAAACCTCTCAGACCTGCGCGGGAACCTCACCACTCGGCCCTTTCGAGCATCATCATCTAATCATATACCGATAACTTACCTTATAAACGAGGCGCTTTACGTAATTCATGGGGAAATATGTGAGAATTGCCGTGTGTTTAACCGGTGCAAGCGGCATTATCTACGGGCTAAAGCTGATCGATGAATTATGGAAGAGGAACTTCGAAGTTTACGCTGTTATTAGTAGAAACGCCCTACTGGTTTCCGAGTCTGAATGCTTTAATGAAAGCAAACTACTTGATTTTATCAGTGTCAGGACAACTGAAAAGTATATGGATAGCGACATCACTTCACCTTTGGCTTCATCCTCATTTATACTTGACGCAGTAGTCATCGCACCTTGCTCGCTTAAGACACTATCCGACATATCATCATCACGGCAGAGTAACCTAATAAGTAGGGTTGCATGTAATGCGCTACGCCTAAGGAGAAAGGTCATATTACTAATTAGGGAAACCCCGTTGAGTACGATTGACATAGTAAACATGCTTAAGGCGTCAATAGCAGGAGCTATAGTAATGCCTGCTTCACCAGCTTTCTACGGAAACGTCACCACTCTTAATGACGCAGTTGACTTCATTGTAGGTAAGATACTCGATGTGCTAGGCATTGAGAATGACCTCTATGCTAGATGGGGAGGCACACGTACTAATCAGCAAAAGACTCTCTGCGACCTACTCTTCGGCTAAGTAAGTCTCTAACTCTATTGTCTAGAGATTCTCTCTCAACTTCCTTGAGGAATTCGTCGCCACTCTCTCTAAACCTAATGGCGAAAGCGCATGTGCCATCAGGTAGCAGAGCCCTCCTCTCGCAAAATGCGAATTGACACTTGACACCAAGACACTGATCACCAATCCACCTACACATCGCTACCTTCTGCACATGACCTTTAACAACCTTGTTTACAACTACAAGAGCATTCTTGGAGCATTTAAAGAATGGACACAGCGGGTTACACTGCTTTCCCAGAGGCATAGGTGTTGCCGGTCTGGACGGATGCCTTCTGCCTCTCTCAGAATGTCTGCCATGTGGCTTCAAACCACATCACCGCGACAACTTTAAGCTGTCCCAAGATGTGTTTAGGGTCGAAGCCATTTAAACATTATGTATTTCCGCTCATTACTCGGATATGTGATAGCAAGGAGCAGGTACTTCCTAACACTATGCGCTACCCTACCCCACCCTACTAAGTCCCCAGGGTCTAAGTTTTCATTATAGCTAACCACCTTCACAATAAATGGTGCGTGCTCTAGCCCAGGTCTCGTCTTGTAAATGGCAAAGTCTGCTCCATACTTAAGAGCTGACCTAACTGTAAGGCCGCGGTTCCTTAATTCCTTGTATATAGGATAGAGGTAGTTGAAATTCGGCATTACAGATTTCGCGAAATTCTTCAATTCATCGACACTTAATTTTCTCTCACCTTCATAAACATCTACAATACCGGCTTCAGCTAGATACAACACTTCTAATAGCGATAACTCTATCGGCTCATCTATCTCAGTAGTCTTAGGCTTTCTAATACCTACTGGCTTTCCGAAATAGCCCTTAGAGAATACGCACCTAGCAAAAGCAGTATCGAATATTATTGCTTTAGAACCTATGAGGTAGGCCTTACCTTTGCCACAAGTTTTCAGCTCATCTATGAGTTGAGATGAATCTGATATAAGTCCCCACCCTCTTCATTATGTCCGCTGAGTCCTCCAGCTTATCAAAGAGCTCCTTAAGGAGTATAAGCGCACCCACATCCTTGCTGTAGTGCTTAATTATCTCTAGGCCACTTTCTCTATAATATTCATCAACCGCATTCTCTACTTTAAGTAGCTCTATGTAGAGTTCGCGTATATATCTCTGATCAGCTCTTATCTTCTCTAACATAGATCTAACCTTAGCAACCATCTCTATGATCTTTCTTACAGTTTCATCTAACTCGGCATAGAGTCTGTCAGGTAGTCTTTCGAACTCTTTAGTATTAAGAAGCAAGTTCCTATATGCTGCTGCCTCTGCGTGCTCAGCTGCCCTAACTATATCCTGTATCAGGTATAAGTATATGTCCTTGAATGTTAAGATAGGTGACACTTTAATCACATAATCCATTAAGCTTATTGAGACATTCTCAATATTGTCTTTAATACTCTTTATTCTTCCATATCTCTTATCTACAGCTATAGCTTTTCCTTCATCTAGATCCTTAACCATAAATAACAGTTCTCTAAAACACTCCTCAAGATCCCTTAGCATAGCATGCAGCTGCTCAACTATATTGGTCTCAGCAATACTCTCCTGCTCTCCAGACTCGCTGTACCTGATGATCTCATCTGCCATCATTAAGCCCGTTAAGGTAATAGAGTAGCATATTTTATATTTTTATGTTTGCCATTACAAACTCTATTGCTGTAGAGATGAAAGTACCTCAGAAACAAGTTTACTAAATTCATTAACTTCCTTGAGATCTTCTTCTATATTTTTAATTAAATTCTCTTCTATGCCATTCCTACGCATCAATATGATTATTTTCCTAAGAAGCTCCTGCTCATCGTTAACTGAAACCAAGAACGTAAACTCTATTAACGTTACTAGTGAATCCCTGAGCTCCCCAGACATTCTTATTGGTGACTCTATAACTCTTGCGTAAGCTCTTCTCGTCCTTCTCAACTCCGTTAATGTTGCCTGCAAATCACTATACTGTATTCTACCTCTGCTGTAATCCTTTACCTGCTTCCTAAGCTTTCTAAGCAACTTATCTCTCTTGAGTGTTAAGGATTCAATGTTCTTATAAAGTACTGCGTCATCCATTACCTAAGCTCCCCTAACTGTAGCTAAAGTGTTATCAGCAACACCCCGCTCCTTCATTATTTCTTCATTAACCCAAACTTCATTTATTGGTACCTTATCATTTAGTACTGCTTTGAAACGCATCTTCTTCTTGCCTGGCACCGAGAGCTCAGCAACCTCTCTAATACTTAATTCTTCAGCTAGCGAGGGTGAAACATGAAGCTCTCCTTCCTTAACGTCAGGCTTTAACCTAACTCTAATTCTCTTCTCCCTGACCTTGGGACCTTCTCTCTTCCTTAACTGAGTAGCTGGCGGTATAACAGCTACGAGAGCTTTTATATCGCGTTTCTTACCTGCCTCAGCAGCTTCCTCACTCACTACATACACCTTGTAATGTACTCTTAATGGGGTTTTTATTTTATGACGTACTTAAGCAATAGAATAGAGGTGTTAAATCACGAACCTTATTGCTACTTTGCTAAATTCACTAACTCCTTAATCTTTATAATAGCGTCATCCATATTTACTCTAATTTGAGAGCGTGTATCCCTATCACGGATCGTGACAGTCCTATCCTCTAGTGTCTGATAGTCAACTGTTATAACATATGGTATTCCTATCTCGTCAGCCCTAGCGTACCTGCGACCTATTGTTCCCGTATCGTCATAAACTGCTGTGAGGCCTTGCATTAACGCATCATAAAATATTTTCTTAGCGATACCTACTAGCGGCTCCTTAGTTACTAGTGGAAAGACAGCCAATTTTACTGGAGCTATTCTAGGTGGTATCTTAAGCACTACTCTTCCCTCTTCTTCAGTATATGCGTGTTCGAGAACCACCAGTACTAATCTCTCCGCGCCGAAAGAGGGTTCTACTACGTGCGGTATAAATCTCTTGCCTGTAACCTTCTCCTCAATAACCCGAACCTCAACAGCGCTCAACGGTACCTTAAATCCATTAACTTCTACATGGCTTCTACCCTCGGTCAGCGCCCTCTTTACTACATCAACACTGAGTTCTCCCAGCGACTTGAGAACCTCACTGCTCTTTTCTCTAAATAATTTACCTATAATTGCCTTATTTACAAATACCTTCTCTACCTTTTTGACAATGGGCTTATCAAACTTCTTAAATACTGTTAGATCTTGTCCTGAGTACTTCATGTGTCTTGAGAGGTCGTAGTCTCCTCGGTAGGCGTGGCCCGAGACCTCAATCCAGCCCCACCTACTTATCCTAACTAGCTGATCAAAGGTCTGTGTAGCGTAGTGTGCTCTCTCGTGTGGCAGCTTCTCCTCGAAGAACATATTATCCTCGGGTACTCCGAGTTCCTTAACGAATTCTCTAGCTACGGCCATCCAGTAAGCAAGCCAGACATTCTTAACCACACCCTCTTTTACTGCCTCTTCAACATCAAAGACTTCAGGTTTCTCCTCTCCCCTGATTTTAGCGTCTGCTGTGAGAATTCTTAACCTACCTCTAAACCTATTAAATGGCGGTTCGCCTGGGTTCTCTGGATCAAAGAAGAACTCTACCTCCATTATAGTAAACTCCCTTAAGCGGACCATGCCCTGCCTTGGGGATATCTCATTTCTCGCTACCCTACCCACCTGAGCGATTCCCAAGGGCAGCTTTTCCCTCACTACAGTGTGAACTCTCTTAAATGATGTAAACATTCCTTGAGCTGCTTCAGGCCTTAAGAATGCTGTATTCTGCGTGTAAGGACCTATGAAGGTCTGGAATAATAAATTAAATACTCTTACGTCACTTAAGTCACCACCGCATACTGGACACTTAATGTTGCTATCCTTTATTATCTTCCTTAATTCTTCAACACTCCTTCCTTCAACCTTAATCTTTAGTGCTCCCTCAATTAACTGATCAGCCCTAAATTTCCTTTTACATGAAAGGCACTCAACTATAGGGTCTGTGAAATGCTGCAGGTGGCCACTTGCCTCGAAAACTACTTTAGGCGTTATAACAGGTGTCTCTACCTCTACAACCATGTCCATGTGCCTTATGACAAAGTACTCCCTCCACAACTGAACAATATTGTTCTTGAGTAATGCACCCAGTGGTCCTAGGTCATAGAATCCTGCTACTCCACCGTAAATCTCAAAGGACGGCCAAAAGAACCCTCTTCTCTTAGCTAGTTCAACAATCTTCCCATACTTATCAGGTCCTTGACTCACCATACCGCTAACCCTACACAAAACCCTAATTATAGTTTTAAGCTTAAAACCTTTAATTGGTGACCGAATTTTGAAGGAGCTCTACTTAAATAAGTCTCCGTACGTGTTCCTAGGTACCAGCGGTGATCCCTCACGAGTTCCTTACAGTATTGTTGGTGTACCATTCGATTCTACGTCTAGTTTTCGTAGCGGATCGCGATTCGCACCACTACATATCAGGCTAATATCTCAAAGCCTGGAAACATATTCCTTAAGAGCGGACGTGGATGTTGAAGACTTTCCGCCGCACGATGAAGGCGACATCATAGTATCACCTGGCGATATTTCATGGACGTTTAGAGCGGTAGAGGAGGTCTCCGAAGAATTATTCAGTAGTGGCAGGAAGCCCGTATTTATTGGTGGAGACCACACAATTTCTGCTCCTATAACTACTGGAATCATTAAAGCTCTTGGCAAGGACCTATGTATAGTATTGCTTGACGCTCACCTCGACTTCCGGGATTCATACTTAGGGAATAGGTTTAGTCACGCATGCGTGACTAGGAGGTTATGTGAAGTGCTTGATCCTAGATCCGTGCTTGTCGTTGGTGCTAGAGCATTTAGCAAGAGCGAACTCAGCGATGCTAGGAAGCTTAAGCTCAAGTACTATACTACACTAGATGTGAGACGGCTCGGTGTAAGAGGCACTGCTAGAGTAATTAATGACTTTACATCAGCATTTAGCAGGGTCTACATATCTATAGATTTCGACGTCTTTGATCCTGCTTATGCACCTGGCGTCCAGACTCCTGAGCCTGACGGTCTCTCGCCAGGTGAAGTTTTTGACATTCTGTACAAGGTGATTGATTCTAAAGCAGTTGGAACAGATGTAGTCGAGGTTTGCCCTCCATACGACATTAACGACGTGACAGCAGCATTAGCTGCTAGGACAGTACTAGAGATAATTTCGTTTATGCACACCTCACGATAAAGGTATTGAGTGCGGAAGTCACCGTGAAAATAGTGTTTTTAGTATAGCTTTTTCAATACACCAAGTGCTTTATCTGTCTTAGCGATCGATTTGAACGCCTCCTTTTCTAGCTCCGTTAATGCTCTTATAGCATCAACATTTTCCGGCACTACATTCGATTCATTAGGTGTTGCCCACATTAGGTAGACTTCATATCCGGGCTCGTCAACAGTTATGCTATCTATCCATACTGGTATTTCATAAAGATCGCCTCTAGGTCTGCCTGTATCCCGGGCTAGCTCAAAGATCGAATTAAGACCCTCTACACTGTCCTTTCCTGAAACGAAAATCACACGCGGCTCTTCCTCAAGAACCCTAGTAATATCTTCTTTTGTTACCTTTACTTTAAGCTCTAGCATCGCGGAATGCAGGTGAAAGAGATTATGACTTGCTTTAACTGCCATAGTCATTATATTGAGATTCGGTATCACGGTTCTAGCGTCAGGTCCGTGGTGAGACGGCACGTGCAGATCTGGGACCACAGTATTCATTATTCCTGTATGGCTTGATTCCCAGACGTCCACTGCCCTCCTGACAATGAATACCCTAGCCTTTTTAATACCCAATTTTTCATGGATACCGCCGACAACTCTGCATATAGCTGTTGTATTGCAGCTCACAACTCTTACATACTGCTTACCCAGTGCCTCCGAATAATTTCTCTGCGCTACGAATGACGTACCTGCAACCTCGTGCTTCTCACCTCCCTGAAAGACTGCTTTCACACCGTACTTCTCGTACATTTGCTTATTTTTAGCACCTACCTTAGCTGGCGTAGCATCTATTACTACGTCAACTTCGCCTCTCTTCAATAGCTCCTCTAAAGTACCTTCTACAGGTATACCGTTTTGACGCATGGCATCAGCTCTTTCAGGTATTGACGCATAGACCTTATACCCTCTAATTACAGCCATCTTTACTCTCCAATCACCGACTACATCAGACACACCTACTAATTCCATGTCATCCTGCCTTGCAACTGCATCAGCAACTCTCTTTCCTATTACGCCGTATCCATTAACTAGAACCCTGACCTTAGCCTTGCTCATAAGAACCCCACACTGATTCTATGTGTTAATTAAAAATAAGCGTAACGGAGCCTCCTGCTTTAGTATCGCTAACTAAATAGCAGTAATCTCTGCAACACTGATTGCCAAGCTATTTGGGATAAAAGTATATTAAGGACTTAAAACTCCATCATTATTGGGCGGAGGAGCCGTACGGGAATCATAAGAGGCGATCTCTGAGATACCGGGTGGTCCGGGGTTCGAATCCCCGCGGGCCCACCACCCTTCTACTTAACTCTCAGCTTACTGAACTTAAACAGTAATTCAATACCAGCTTACACCGCTTTAACGAGCTTAGGCTCCTCCTTGCGCACCTTAACTATTATTTTAGATCCGCATGCTGGACACCTAATAAATACAAATCCCTCACCGAGCTCCTTAGCCTCAAATGCCTCTATATCTCTCTTATTGAAGAATCTGCCGCACTTCCAACACCTATAGAGTATATCTGAGCTCATTCTAGGCACCGTAGTCCTTAAAGCAAAGACTGTAAAATACTTTTACATCCTATATTTTTAGGTAGCATAGTAGTGCGTATTTTAGTCAGCTTCTTTGCGTTATTAGTAAAAGCTTATAAGGTTTGCCACCTCTTGAATAGTGTAGCAGGGTGGGTCATGGGGAAGAAGAGCAAGAGCGATATTGAAGCTCTCTGTGGTGGACTGCCTGAAGAACTATGCGTACAGCTAGGAGCTGAACAACAGTTCATAAAGATTAAGGTAGAAAGGCGAAAGTTCGGAAAAGAAGTAACAATTATAGAGGGTTTAGACCCTACAGTATACAACTTAAAGAAAGCTGCTTCAACACTTAAGTCAAGACTAGCTACAGGAGGTACCGTAAAGAATAATCACATTGAGCTACAGGGCGACCACAGACATAAGGTAAAACAAATATTAGTTGAAGAGTTTGGGATTCCACCAGAGAATATAATATTCATAGAGAGCGAGTAATAAATAAAACATCATTAGTTTTTCCAGTCAATAAAATCACTAAAAATAACTTCTTACCTCTTTAAAAAACTAAAATAAGATTCTATTACTGACTAGACCCTATAACTAGCCTCTTCTGATTGCTCAGGCACGTTAATTCTTAAGTACTGTATTAGTTCCTTGTACCTGTTTCTCACAGTTACCTCTGTGACGCCAGCCACCTGAGCTACGTCTTTTTGCGTTCTTCTCTCGTCATAAATTTGTGCTGCTGTATATACTGCAGCAGCTGCCAGTCCAGCAGGATCTTTCCCTGCCGTT
Source organism: uncultured Desulfurococcaceae archaeon (assembly GCA_964417765.1). Taxonomy (GTDB): domain Archaea; phylum Thermoproteota; class Thermoprotei_A; order Sulfolobales; family NBVN01; genus B83-G16. Next base: position 12,542 of record CAYQIX010000012.1, on the reverse strand, counting down.
AAACCCCTCTTCTTAGCCTCCTCGAGGATCTCTATAGCCTTTCTAATGACCTTGCCGCTTAGCCCTAATGCTGCAGCTATTCTTGGTACGAAGTCTGAGGGATCAGCAATAGGTATCTTGATGTCAAGTTCACGTACCAATAGTCTGTAGCATCTCGCTACCTCCTTTCTGTTGCTCTTAGTTAGCTGCGCGATTTCATCCAGTGTTCTCGGCACTTTGAATATCCTGCATGCCGCATAGAGTGCTGCGGCAACAACGGATTCTACGGCCCTGCCCCTCACAACACCCTTCTCAACTGCCTTCTTGTATATGTTAGCTGCCTCCTCCTTAACAGCTCTCGGGAGGCCTAGCTGATCAGCGATTCTTTCTAACTCAGCTGACGCCTGACTAATATTCCTGTCAATACTGTTCTGAATCCTTGTTCTTATCTGCCACTTTCTCCAACGCATCACCTCAAGCCTACGCTTCATCTCAAGCCTCTTTCCGGACGCATCCCTATCCCTCCAGTCAATCATGGTTGAGAGTCCGCTATCGTGAATCGTGGGTGAGAGAGGTGAGCCTGTCCTGGATCTCTTCTCTCTCTCCTCAGGTGTAAATGCCCTCCATTCAGGCCCCTGATCAACCACTCTCTCCTCTATGACCTCGCCTGTCTCTAGGCAGATGTACTCGCCGCGGAACTCATCATAAATTATCTTGTCTGGTGGACAAGGAATTCCTTCCTTTTTCTTCTCTTCTGATGACATAAATTATCACCCCCAAATAAACTGGTTTACGATGGGCCCATTGAGGCCTTAAAAATTTTTCGTCAGAGAGTTTAAAAACCTTTCTCTAACCTATTAGTGGTTGGAGAACGCCGCCGTAGCTCAGCTGGTAGAGCGCCGGCCTTGTAAGCCGGTGGTCGCGGGTTCAAATCCCGCCGGCGGCTCCAACATTTCTAACTCTACTACTTTCAAGAACCAAAGCACAAGCACGTAAAGTTAAGAGCAAACAGATCACACCCTAATCTTAAGGTTAAGACCCTAAGTTAAGAAGAGGGCGGAGGAGCCGTATGCCGGGCGCTCTACCTGGCTGAGCTACGGGCCCGATCTATTGTTCCTTACCGGGATTTTAAAGCTTTGTTGCCTCTTAGATGCTATGTTTATTTTACCTAGTTAAAATACTTGGGTTTGGGTGTGAATTTTGGGTAAATTAAAAGTTACTATTGACTGGAACGCTTGCATTGCTGATGGCGTATGTTACGCTCTATGTCCACAAGTATTTGAAGCAGGTCCTGACGGCAAGTCACAGATTGTGAAAGAATATAGAGGTCCCCAGCCATGGGAGGGAACCGTTCCTGAGGAGTTGAAGGAATGTGTTGATCAAGCCAAAGTTGCTTGCCCTGTTAATGCTATTAAGGTAGAAGAAGTTAAATGACTACGTTATACATTTTTAATTTCAACATAATTATTTTCAAACTTCGAGAACTCCACTTAGACTACATTCAGGATCGACATTACTGCACATACCTCATTATAATTTAAAAAGGCTAGTAAGGAGAAGGTGTTGTATGTATTCGGAGTTGAAGTCGAATGTATGAGAAAATAAAGGTAATGGACCTAAAACCCGAGATGAATAATGTAAATCTAGTCGTAAGGGTTCTCCAAGCAGGTGAACCCAAGGTAATCACGACTAGGTCAGGGCAGAGAACAATAAGTGAGGCGTTAGTAGGTGATGAAACAGGGAGAATAAAGCTAACGTTATGGGGACGTGCCGCAGGGAGTGTAAAGGAGGGAGAAGCCATCGAAATAAAAGGTGCATGGACAACCGCTTTCCAAGGTAGAGTTCAGCTTAATATTGGTGGCGCTGGCAATATCAAGGTACTTGATAATGAGGCTGCTCCTCAACCTGAAGAAATTCCTGAGAGCGTGCCTACTGCACCGAGCAATTATAGGCCACGTAGAAGGCCACTAAGAAGAAGACCTCAAGGGCGGCAAGGATTTAGGAAATAGGTGGATTCAACATGAACGAAGAAGCAAGCAAAGGTGAAATAAACATAGACGAGATGTATGAGAAGATAAAAGATAAGAAACCGCAGAGATTAGGCTTCAGTATAGGTATGGAAGGTGAAAACTATATAGTAGCATTAGACGAGAACAGAGCCTATATGCTTACTGCTGCAGCATACTACGTGTGGTCACTATGCGACGGTAGTAGGACGCTAAGCGAATTAATAAAGTACATGAGCAAAGAACTAAGTGAAAACACTGAGACACCTATGAAGGAAGAAGAACTAATTGAACCTGTAACACTCATTGTTAACCAGCTAAGTGAAGTAGGGTTACTGAAGCTTACATAAAGTGACATAGGTACTGAAAATTAACCTACTTTTAGAAAATCCGCCATTACTAATTTGTTTATAAGCTATTTCAGCGGCTTTATTCCCATACTTCTTATAATTTTTAAGGCCAGCGCTCATTGCTATTATTTTTCTATTATTTATTCTTACTCAATCCGCAACTATCTCAACACACTTACATTTTCTTAATAGTGAATCAATTAAGTGTAGCATGTCATGTCTCCTACCAAGCTTAAATAGATGTGTTAAATGACCCCTGCGATCTGTAGAACCAAACTTCCTCAATGCTACCGAAACATAGGGCTGCTTTAACATAACTTCATATATGGAGTCTTCCGCAAGACCATAACAGGTAATAGCAACTTGTATTCTTACTTCTGGCGCTGTCGTGAGGTAATCTATATGCCATTTAATTTTCTTATCCTTTCTGAAGTGGCGTAGTACCCTTGCTAGCGGGTTTTTTACATTTGCTGAACCTATGTAAATGTAGGTTCCCGGCTCAAATGTTACGGTGCCTAGTGATTTTATGCTGGTAACTATTCTCTTAAGTACATTAATGACTAATACGTACGAAACGCTTGTTTTAAATCTATCGTACGCCATGAACTACTCCTTAAGAATGTGCTTAAGTTCAAGTATGACTTTCCTGTAAGCTCTAACTACGTCCTTCATACCTAGTGACTTATTCTCTAAGTTCTTAAGAATCAGGCCAGCACCACAAAGTGTTGCACCAGCTAAGGATGATATCTGGAACGGCTCAGGTACCGCCATGAGTATCAGACCTACACTCCTCAACTTTTCACTTGCCTCCTCATCTTTAGCTCTACCTCTCATACTTACGGTTATCAACTTAATTTCCTTTAGAGCCTTAACGACACTTCTCTTAACTGCTATGCCGCTCTTAAACTCCTTAGCTACGTCTTCCAGCGACTCCCTAGGTACGAGAGTAGAATAGATTTTTACTTCGCTACGATTCCTATACATGGTGATGACACCGGCTTTAACTGAATGATGAGTGAAGAGTTACCTCACTGACCTACGCCTCAGCACCAACTTCTTCGCCACCTGATGTTTCAGCAGGCACTTCTTGAGTACTTGCTGTGACCGTGATCAGTACTTGCTCACCTTCTTGTAGTGCTTTAAGCAACTCAACACCTAACCCTGAGAGCTTATATACTCTATAATTGCCTTTAGCATTAACTACCTCAATTATCCCTAACGCTTCTAAGACGTGAAATGTAGCTAGCACCTCATATCTAGGTAAGCCAGTTAAGGCAACTACATCACCAGGAGTTACTACACGGCCAACCATGGATTCAAGGATTCTCTTCAGCCTCGACCTAAACTCCTTCATAACTCGGCACCAACTAGTTGCTGTATTTTAGGAATGTATTTAAGACACAACCCACTTCCCCTCACTCATGCAAACACTTTATAAAGCCAGTATAGTGTGGAGGTGACTTAAGTGAAGGGTAAGTTACTGGGTAGGAAAATGAGGAAAGGTGTAAGTGACCTAATAGTAATACTGACGCTAGTGGCTATTGCTATACCAGTAGCCCTAGCGGTTCAGGGCTGGCTAAGCTCACAGGCATCTAAAGTGTCGTCATTCTCAACAGTACCTAACTTTGATTCAGTAGTACTGTCTAAGAGCTCCAACGGCAGTACTCAAGTGTATGTAATAAAGTTAAGAAATTTAGGTGATTATAGTTATGATTTAGAAAGTCTTAATTCATATGCTATAATAGAGTCAGGAAAATACATTAACGCAACAAATATTAGTAGAGTTGCATTCAACAAAGTTACATTAGAACCAGGTGATTCGATAATAATTAGTGTTACATTTGAAACAACTGATAAAATAAAGAATATAGTACTAGAGCTGCTAAATAAAAATACAAACAAAGTAGAACTGATAGAAGTTAATGTAGCATAAAAGAATTTTCCTCTTTTTCCAAATAATAAACACAATACTTCATAGTAAAGATAACATCTTTCGAATTTTATGAGGTGCAGTTATGGAAATATTGCATAAATATATGGTTGGTGTAACCGAAGTTTCTATAATTAGAAACGATGATGGCAGCTATCTCTATGTTGCATCTGAAAAACTAAGTAGTAAAATGCAGGAAGAACTCCGCCGCAACTTAGATAAGCTAATTCAATCACTACCTGATACAAAGCAACTTAATTTCTATGACCTAATCAGAACCGCAAAAGAAATCTTAGGTAGGAGTGATGAAGAAGCAACAGCGCTTGCTTACGCTATTAGAAAGGAATTAAAGTATAAGAAGCTGCAAGTATTAATTGAAGATCCGTATGTTGAAGACATTTCCATAGTTGGTCCCGGAACGATCTGGGTAAGGCACAAATTGATATTAACTCTGGATCCGGGCGCTGACTATATTGCAACGAATATTACACTAAGTGAGCATGAGTTTCTAAGCTATCTAAATATGCTTGCAGAAAAGACAGGTAAGTTACTTACAAAGTCTTCTCCTATCCTCGACGCTAATCTTCCGGAAGAAGACGGTGGACACAGAATTCATCTAGTTCTTCCAGACATTGCTGATGGGAAAGGAGAGATAGTCATAAGAAAGAAAAAGTCAAGCATGAACGTGAGACTTAGTGACTTGAAGAAGTTAGGAACTATAAATGACGCCATCATAAACTACGTAAGGGAGGTAATTAAGAAACGTGGATCACTGGTCATAGCCGGACCGCCAGGGTCAGGAAAAACTACACTACTTAGAGCAATTCTATATGACTTAATACCAAAGTGCTGGAAAATTGTTATAATTGAAGATACACCGGAAATAGACATCCCGCCTAACTCATGCTGGGTTAGGTATATAGTTCCGGTAAGTCCTTGGGGGAGAAGACATGAAGACATAGATCAGATGGTGCTTGCTAAGGCAGCTCTTAGAGCGTCAGCGAACAGGTTTCTTGTTATCGGGGAGACCAGAGGCGCAGAAGCGAAAGTACTTGTCCAGGCACTTAATATGGGATTAGGTGGTTTAACGACTTTTCACGGCGGGTCAGCTGAGGAAGCTATAACTAGATTAATGAGTCCACCAATAAATTTAACCCCACCGCAGATTGGAATGTTCTGGGCCTTCATAACAATCAGCTACATTGTTGAGTCAGGCATAAAAAGAGCTGTTGTAAGCATTGATGAGCCATTTTATGATCGCGAAATAGATGATGTAGTCCTACATAACATATACACTTACGGTGAGGAAGTGTCAGGCTACGATATTGTGGAACGGAGTAAGAAATTAAGGCCGTACATGGAGGTGAGGAAACCTGTCACACTTGTTCAGGAGGTGCAATAGAGTAGGTAACATAGAAAGCAATCCCTACATTAAAGTACTCAATGACCTCAGGGTGCTTGCTGGCGAGGAGAGACTGTTAGGCTCTCACATTAAGCGTTACTTAGTAAAACTGATTTTCTGTAGTCTAGCATCAGCATTTATACCTATACACGCTGTCATGTCTATAATTAAACATGGAAGTATGTTTTTCTTTGAAGCATCAACTTTTGCATATTCCTTAGTACCTTCAATATTTATTAGTATTTTATGGCCTCTCATATGGTTCGCCATTAAGGCACATAAGCGAGGAAGCAGCGTCGAGAAGGAACTAAAGTATTTCATAATAAGCGAGGGGATGTCGACAACTAATGCAACTGAACTGATTGGTGACTTAGTGAGTACTGGTGAGTGGCCTCATTTATTCCCAGCTCTCTCAAGAGAGTCTCTTAAGTTCCTTAAGCTGAGGAAGTTCATGGCGCTCTGCGACACCATCAGGTATTATTCTAGGTGGATTCTATCCCGGAGCGTGTCTAGGTGCTTAAGCGACTACTTACATTCACTTTCCCTAGGAACTGCTCTAGAATGGCTTCAAGACAAAACAGACGAATTAATCAATGAGCTGAGGTCCTCAACCCAAGCTATAATCAAGCTAAGGACTATGCTATCGTTGGTGCTAGCTATAGTTCTGGGATATATACCGCCTTTAATGACTGCTCTTTCCATACTAGTAGGTGAGGAAATAGTCATAAAGGCTCTCATACTAACATTGCTAGCTACACCGTTAGCAATGGTACTGACCCCGCAGCTCCCGCTTCATGCGAGGATTTCATCAAAAATTCAAAGTAAAAAAGCAGCCATCACGTTTATAAGTGCTATTACAGGAGTCTGCACAATAGCTTTACTGTATGACCTCTTTGCCTACGATCACATTAATCTCGAGTTTATTGCGTCAGTATGCCTACTTGCGTGGGGCGTCATTAAAACATATCACTACATTGAAGGTATAATTGAAGCTATGGAACTTCCTAGGATACTTGCAAGAGTTTCTGAAGCACCACTGGTCACTTCTAATCCCTGCGGATTAGTAAGTGAGATTATAATTGGCAGTAAAGTGAGAACATTCAGGAAAGTAGGTGCTAACTTTAAGCTAGATAAAATCAGCGAAGCTATTAATGAGTTAAAACTTTGGACCTCTAGATTCGTACTCTACGTAATTACTAAGGCAATAAGTAATGGTTCATTAACACGCGAGCGTATACTGAAGCTTAGAGAACTCACCTTAGACTTTACTAGAGATGTGAAATCTCTTCTCGCTACAAATACGGTCATCATCATGATGGTTGTACTGCTACCTTATATAATAAGTACCATTTCCACCTTCGCAACACACACCATGATAATTAATATGTACTCTGTGATAGCTTCGATTTCATTCGCTTTCTATGCGTCATACGTGGTATTTGACGATCTAACAAACACGTTGTTACCAGGAATAGCATTGTTGACTCTCTCATTAATGGGTGGTTTAGCTTGAAAGTTCCTAAACTAGTTAAGGTAATCGACTTACATGATCTAGTAGGCATATTGACAGACAAAAGAGAATATAGCGAAATTAAATCAATACGGTTACTGAGAAGTTGCAAAGGAAATATCGTACTTACATTCGACCGTAGGTACATTGTCCCACCATATGTTCTGTTAAGCAGTACATCAAGGAACATAAGAATTATTAAGGTAGTAAATAGGAGCTCAAGCATCAGTTCATCAGTGCTAAGCCGACTTGCTGTCCCAAATCAAGAACTCAATCTAGGTGATTACCTGTATTTTAAAAGTACCGGTCATCACATCTCTTTATGTGATAGTAGCGGGAGGTGCTATGATATTGCTAATGAGTTTAATATACAGTATAGCAACTACCTTGGAAACCCCATTATGGTTATTTGCAGCAAGAGGTACTGTATCTATAATAACCCAATAAACTCTAAATTGGTTAAGGTTAAAAATGCTGTCCTAGGAATCTTTGACTCAACCGCCTGCCTTATTGCATCAAATGGTGAAGTTCACGACATATATATCTGGGATAGATTTGAGGGCGGCATTAAGGCCTACACTTATGAACGTGAAGGCATGAAATTTAACAAGTTAATATGCGGTGAAAGGCTGTGCGTAGCCTATTCGAAAAGTGAAGCACTAGCTATAAGCTTTTATAGTGTATACCCGATACCTACGACACTGAAACCCCTCATAAGTTGCGGTCACAACGACTACTTTATTGACGAACGCTACGGCATAGTAATTAAGTCCAAAAAGGGTGAGTTAGATCCTATAGCCGTAACAGGCACTGCCATACCATGCGGGGCTGTCGGTGACACGCCGGTTATTTCTACACAGGCAGGTGTCGGCGTAGTTAATGACAAAATTTTACTGATATTACGTCCCGGCAGATATCTGCAGGCTTCTGCATATCATGACATAATAGCTGTTAGGCATGGCGGTAAAGTAGAATTTATAGTTTATGAAGGAAATGAGGAATATTCGTCAATCGCTAATGTTACGAAATGCGTTGCTGGCAGGGAGGGACTTGCGTGGTGTCTATCTAATAGTGATTTGGTAGTTCTTAATCCTAAAGAAGCTATCAGAGCAGAAATTAAAGTGTTAAATAGCGAAATAAGTGCTCGCGAGTATGCTGTGATTTCTTTATCACCTTGGTTTAATGGCTCTAGCTATGAAGTAAGTAAGTCCGTGAATGTAGTTGAAGCAGTAGAAAATAATGAGAGGTTAATTCTTAAATTAAGACCTAAACGTCTTGGGTGGTCTGGCAGTGTGCGCATAGTACTGAGAACACCGATAATAACACTGAGCAAGAACTTTGACTTATCATCAACCAGACCTAAACTAGGTAGTATCAGAATAATTGACTGCAAATACTCGCCAGATGGGATACTGAAGAATCTTGCAGGCAGCGATAAAATATGCAATACTTACATTAAAGTTAAAGTTAAAATTTCTAATCCTACTCCGGAGAGCGGATTACTTAAGATTCGCAGCAGCGATTTTAGTGAGTTAAGTGGCAATGAGTTTGAAATACCTGTAGAGCCGGGTGATATAGTAAGGTCCATAATTCTGAGTACCTTTAGTAAGCACGGCAGGCTAGAACTTTCCTTTAACTTAAGTTTTCAGTCAGGTGATCAGTATTATTTAGGTAAATTAGCGATTGATCTCAAGAAATTCATGGTACCCAACCCCCTTAAGGATGTTGATGTTATCTTAACTCACGTAGGTAATGAAACAATCTTAAGCTTGCGTGACAGTAACGCTGTATTGAGGCTCACCTGCTACGATGGCAGGACATTTGAAGGCATAGGTAGCATTTCAGTTAGTGAGTGCCCGCTTCCAGCAGTGTTACTACTTGAGGCTCAAGATGATTTCTTTACTTGGAAAAAATATATAACCTTAAATGATTTAATTGATAAGCCTCGGATCTTTGAGGGTAGCCTCAATAGTGAGGAGGTACTTAATGTCTCTCATACTCCTTCGAGGAAGGGAGGTTTTATTTTCAATAATCTAAAAGTACATTTTCAAGTAGGTGATAATGGGTTAATTAAAAATGTTAATTTTGATTTTATTTCACTTGATAAGCTTGCCATCAACTACGAAGTGCGCCTCCCTTCATTAGTAATTGCTGTGTGTGGTAATGACGTGAAATACGCAGAGTCCAAGAGTGGTAGCTTGGTAATAAATGCAGTTACTGACTGCTTTATAAAGGGCATAAAAATTATTGCCCTAGGACCTGCAGGAATAACTCAATGTCTTCTAATACCGCCAAGCAAATTACTTAATGCGCTTCTAGCGCTTGCTGCCAGAACATCTTTAAAGCTCGGTAAATATCTGGGGGTGTGTAAGTGACTACTGAGTCGACAGGCAAAGACAATTTTCTTAAAGTTTTAGGTATAGAAAGCGTCAAGGTACGTGGCGATGTAATACTTTTTAGTGTCGGGAAGCTATTCTGCGGAAGAAAAATCCTTGTTGTTGAAGGCCTTGCGGGAAGTGTAGCTGAGACAAGTGGTGACGAGGTAATTCACTTTTTAAGGGCGTATTTTAATACACTTAACTTAGGTTTCCCCTTAGAGGTAAGAACTTATGTAACACCCGTGAATAGGGATGCTTACCTAAGAGAACTCGATAAGAAAATTGAAAACTTGATGCTTGTTCTCGAGGCAAACCCGACCAACTCTAAGTTGAAAACTGAAATAGAAAAATTAAGAAAGATACGAGACAGAGTTTTAAAGACAGGTTTGAGCCCTTTTGACACGGTGGCGTTTTTCTCTATCGAGGCTTGCGCTGACAGCGAGGAGACGGTCATGAAAACTTTAGAATCTAGAGCTAAGATACTTGAGAACTCTCTAGAAGCTCTAGGTATTAGGGTTAGAGAGCTTAGAGGGCTAAGGAAGAAGCTTATTCTCAAGTTATTTTTTCGACCTTACAGTTGGGGAGGAAGTAGTTTTATTAAGAAATTACTAGCAGCAATATCTATTCCAAAGATAAGGGTAGTTGATTTCAAGGGTGCCGTTCTGCACCCTTTCATAATCAATGCTAGAACCCGCTTTACACTCAGGTCATCAGGCATCCTGCTCGGAACCAATGTAATTACTAAGGAGAAAGTTTACTGGAATTTAGAGAAGTCTCTTTCACCGCATATTCTCGTAGTTGGACCTACGGGCTCAGGCAAGACAGAGTTTCTCGCGACATTAGTTAAGAGATTGAGAGATGTATATGGCATAAAAGCAATTATCCTTGACGTAAAGGGCGAGTACTATAGCAGGTTGATTAAGAGGGGTGTAGGAGTTAAGCTTGCCCGCTTAGGGGAGGATGTTGGCTTAGGGTTGAGGGATATAGCTATTAGATTGCCCAGGGAGTCTAGGGTAGGCATAATTACTGAGCTACTTATTAATGCATTCACATTAGAACATGAAAGAGAAGTTATTTCTGCTCTTTACCATACTTTGGACAGCGTTCTTTCAGATTACTTAGTTAGAGCTGATTGGCTGAAGGAAGCCCTAGATTATATTACTACATTTGAAGACGGATATCTTTGCTATAAAGTGAGTACCATACTGAATTATATTGCACCTTTTGAGAACGGTAATTCAATACTTAATTTAATAACTGACTTATCAAGTGATGCTTTAATTATAGACTTAAGCTACGCTATAGGTGTCAGCGATGCTCTTGCTTCACTAACAGCGGGTGCGATAATTAAGTCACTTGAACTAACTATTCTTAGTCCTTCTAGACTAAAGAATTCCTTCATACCCTGTACTGCTTTAATATTTGATGAAGGCTGGATATACTTGAAAAGAAATGACATTGTCACTCACCTAGTAAGGCTTGGTAGAGGTTTCGGGGCTTTAGTAGCCTTAGCAACCCAGGATATAAATGATATTATTAATTTAGGGTACGGGCTTATGGATAATATTGGGCTATTCCTCGCTCTCTCATCACCTGACAGGAGCTACTGGTCTAAGCTATCTCAAATACTTAGGATTAGGCGTGATATTGAGCAGTACTCTATGCTTCTTGGTAGAGGAGAGGGAGTAGTCAGAATTTCCCCTGATCCTAGACCTCTCCCAATTAAACTAGTTCTTGATTAACTTCCCTTGTTGGGTAGCGAAACCTTAGCAAGTAACTTGCCTGTCTCTAGTTCTCTTACCTCAGCAATACCTAGCCTAAGATCTATTATTCCATATGATTTGTAATTGCTAAGATAACCTGCAAGTGTACCAGGATTCATTACTAGTACGTTACTACTCAATCTCAAGTCATGTTCGTGAGTGTGCCCATATAGCACTATATTGTAATACCCGCTCTTTACAATCGCATAGATGATCCTCTTCGTTAGTTTGACGTCTTTAAATCCATGAAAAGCAATTGCACTATAGTCGCCAATCCTAAGTTCTAATGGCTGTTCATTTATTTTGCCACCTCCTAGTTCTTTAAGCTTTGATTTATCGCCGTCATTGTTGCCTAATATGCCAACAAATTCCACACTACTAATATCAAGTAGCTCAGCTAATGTAAATGGTGATGTATAATCACCTAAGTGAATTATGCTGGTGATGTCTAGGTTCACAACTAATCTTTTGATCTTCCTTAAACTTTCTAGGTTGTCATGAGTATCTGATAGTATTAGGTACTTACTCAAAATGAACACCATAGAACTGACTAGAGTTACTAATTAAATGTAATTTATCAGTAGCAAAACAAAAAATGGTTGTTATTATTTGAGTGGTTTATCTTATTTAACCCTCGGGATAGTCGTCTGGTACCTTTGCTCTAAAGTACTTGCCAGTCTCAGGGCTCTTGAATAGGCCTATCTTAACGCCCTTCCTACCTCTGGGAGCTAGTGTCCAAACCTTCTCTGGAACTAGCTCAACCTCCTTACCAGTGGTTGGGTCCTTTACCTTAACTGGCTTCTTGGCCATTTTATTTCACCATGTATCATTATGATATTGAGTGTTGTTAAGAATTACTTCATATCTTTAGCTTTAGTTTTTAAGTTTTCATGATAGTTACTTTAAGATATTCTAAAGATTTCCTTTAGAATAACAAAGGATTCACCTTAACCTACAATTGTAACTTTAAATATTTCTTTCATTGTTTGATGAAAAAATTATGAGCCAATATAAAATGTAATACTGAAGGTCACGACTTCCTAACTGAAAATTAATTCTAAATAAAGTCAGTTCTACATTACTACACTAGATGACAGCCAGGAGCTCTTTTACCTTATGTACGTGACTTCATCATAGAATTGCTTAAAACCCCCCTTACTTATTTGTTAATTGGTGCCGGGGTAGCTCAGCCGGTAGAGCGCCGGGCTGTTAACCCGGTGGTCG
>CAYQIX010000011.1:0-27656 GCA_964417765.1 uncultured Desulfurococcaceae archaeon | reverse complement strand
GGCACCTTACCCATAAAACTCCCTCAAAATACAGTAAGGTAAAGTTCATAAACTTTTATAGTCTTAGGATTAAGAGTAAGTATTTAATCTTGACCTTAGAAGTGATTCTGGGAATTCCTATGCATGGCTGGAATGGTAAGATATTAGTCATTGATTTAACTAACAGAAAATTCAGTGAATCCGACATCCATAAGGACTACTTGCCAGAATACTTAGGTGGCAGGGGGCTCGCAGCGAGGCTTCTGTGGGAGCTCATTGAGCCTGGCACCGACCCTCTTTCACCTGAGAATTGCCTTATACTTGCTACGGGACCCCTAACTGGGTATCCGCTCCCTTCTTCAGGGAAGCTCGTCATCGCTGCTAAGTCACCATTAACTGGAGGCTACGGCGACGGAAATATAGGAACCAGAGCTGCCGTAGAGATTAGGAAAGCAGGTTATGATGCTATAGTAATTAAGGGTGCCGCCTCTCATCCTGTAGTACTTTATGTGGAGCGCGGCAAAGTAGAGTTTCGAAGTGCTGATGACTTATGGGGGCTAGGAACTCATGAAGTAGAGGAGAGATTGATTAAGGAGTATGGTAAGGACGTGGGCACACTACTAATAGGTCCTGCTGGCGAGAACCTAGTTAAGTATGCGACAGTAATAAGTGAATACGGCAGGTCTGCTGGCAGGCCAGGAATGGGCACTGTCATGGGTTCGAAGAGGGTAAAGGCTATCATTATCAAGGGTGATAACCTGCCAGAGCCAGCTGATAGGAATGAATTAATTAAACTAGGTACTGAGGCTCTCAAGAAGGTTAAGGAGTCTAAGAATTACGACTTCTGGATGAGGCAGGGGACCATGGCGACCGTAGTCTGGTCTAATACTAACTCAGTACTGCCGACGTACAACTTCAGGGAGGGTGTGTTTGAGTACGCAGACAGAATTAGCGGTGACGTAATGGAAAAGATGAAGGTATCGCAGAAGGGATGTCCTAACTGCAACATGCCGTGCGGTATGATGGTTGAAGCAAAAACAGATCTTGGCACAGTTAAGGCAGAGCTCGACTACGAGAACGTAGCGATGCTCGGATCCAATATTGGCTTAGGTGATCTTGATAAGGTGTCATATTTAAACAATCTAGCCGATGACTTAGGAATAGACACCATCAGCTTAGGCTCAAACATAGCATTCGCTATGGAAGCCTCAGAAAGAGGACTAATCGAGGAGAAGATCGAGTGGGGCGACTTCAAAGCAGCTGTCGACTTAGTTAAGAAAATAGTCAGCAGAGAGGGTGTAGGGGCATTTCTAGCAGAGGGAGTTAAATATGCCTCAGAAAAATTAGGAGGTGAAGCCGTCAAATTTGCTATGCATGTTAAGGGACTTGAAATATCCGCATATGACTGCCATACCGCACCAGGAATGGCCCTAGCTTATGGAACATCATCAATAGGTGCTCACCACAAAGATGCGTGGCTCATATCACTTGAAATACAAATGGGTAAGGAAGGAAGGCTAAGCTATAGCCCAGAAAAAGCTGAGAAGCTAGTCTGGTTGCAGAACATTCGCGGAGGTATGTTCGAATCACTTACCACCTGTAGGCTACCCTGGGTAGAAGTGGGTCTTGACATCGAGTACTACCCGAAGCTGCTTAAGGCAGCTACAGGCATTACATATACATGGGATGATATCTACACTGTAGCGCAGCGAACGTACACATTAATAAGAGCTTTCTGGGTCCGTGAGTATCTGGCATCAGGTAAAGAATGGAGCAGAGAGCTAGATATACCGCCTAGGAGATGGTTTGAAGACCCACTAACTAAGGGACCCTTTGCTGGTTCGAAGCTAGATATCAGCGGATACAATAGCTTACTCGACAAATATTACGAACTAAGGGGTTGGGACTCTAGAGGGATTCCGAAGAAATCAACACTAGAGAAATTAGGGCTGAGCTTTACTATACCAGAGCTCGAGAAATTAACTGAATTAACGCCTTAAAATAAGTAGTAAATATTTCTTTTCAATATGCTCTTTTTCTTCCAAAATTAAGTATTTTAAGTGTTGTAATGACTCTTCTATGGGAAGACCCCTATGACAGAGCCTCAAGGCTCAGGATGAGTAGGGGGTCCCCACGGGGCCTTAACTCCCTCACATTAACGCTTATTAAACAGCTGTTCTAACATCTTGAGTGGTGTCAATTATTGATTTGGGAGCTTTAAAGATAAAGGAACTAGAAAAGGAAATACGGCAATATTGGGAAGAGAAGGATATACCAGGTAAGTGGAGGTCCTGGAGTGAGGGTAAACCAGTATTCGCATTTCTAGAGGGACCACCGACAGCTAACGGATTCCCACACGTAGGGCATATAAGGGGCAGAATATACAAGGACTTCGTTCTTAAGTACTACCGCCTCAAAGGATATAACGTTTGGGCACAGGCTGGCTGGGATGAACAGGGACTACCTGTTGAGGTAGAAGTAGAGAAGAAATTAGGAGTAAAGAGGAAGAAGGAAATAAATGAGAGAGTAGGTCTTGAAAAATTCATTAAGGAATGCTATAACCTAGTTAACTATTACCTAAAGTTCTGGGAAGAATATGCTACTAGAAAAATAGCTCTATGGCTTGACCTAAAGAACGCCTACGAGACGAGAAAGGCCAGGTATCTAGAGCACGTATGGTACCTAATAAAGAAGGCCTGGGAGGAGGGGCTACTGTACGAGGGTTACAGAGTACTACCCTTCTGCCCCAGATGCGAAACAGCACTAAGCGATGCGGAAGTCGATCAGGGGTACGAGGAAAAAGTATCACCTTCAATTTACGTTAAGTTTAAGCTAGAGAGCAGAGACAAAACATACCTAGTCATATGGACTACGACGCCATGGACACTAATAGATAATGAAGCTGTAGCTGTACACCCGGAAGGTGAGTACTGCGAAGTTTCCGTAGGTGACGAAATATGGATAATTGCGAAGCAGCTCATTAGTGACGTAATGAATAAGGCAGGTATAAGGGACTGGAAGATCATAAAGGAGATCAAAGGATCGGAACTAGAGGGTATTAAATATGCTCACCCTCTACTTGATGAAGTGCCTATACATAGGGAGCATACCAATGCGCACAAGGTAATAACCGCTGACTTCGTCTCTCTTGAGGAAGGGACAGGCCTCGTACATATAGCACCAGGCCATGGTCCGGAAGACTTCGAGGTAGGTCTCAAACATAATTTACCCATAACAAGTAACGTCGAAATTAACGGCATCTTCAATGATAATTCAGGCGTCTTCAGCGGACTCGACGTAGATACCGCGTCAAAGAAGGTAATTGAGATACTAAAAAGTAAGGGCTTGCTAGTACATGCAGGAAGCATAAGGCACTCATATCCGCACTGCTGGAGGTGCCATACCCCACTTATCTATAGAGCTGATAAGCAGTGGTTTCTCAAGGTAGAGGTACTGAGAGATAAGCTGCTTGAGGCGCTAAGCACTGTAAAGATATATCCAGAAAAGTTAAGGGCGAGATTTGAAAACTGGCTAGCTAATATTAGGGACTGGACTATCTCTAGATCGAGAATATGGGGTACGCCACTGCCTGTATGGAAGTGCGTTGACAATTCAAAGAAGGTAATTGTTATAGGAAGTGTGGATGAACTGAAGGAAAAAGCAGCGAAATTACCTAACGTTGATGATGACTTCCTAGTCCACAGGCCATGGATAGACGAGATAGAGCTAAAGGTAGGTGACTGCAGCAAGTGGGTAAGAGAGCCATACGTTGTTGACGTATGGATGGATAGTGGTGTAGCTTGGTTTGCTGGCGTTGATGGACTGAGAAATAAAGAACTCTTCAGTAAACTATACCCGTATAACTTCATAACTGAGGGCATAGACCAAACAAGAGGCTGGTTCTACTCACTACTAGTGACCTCAGTACTCTTAATGGGTTCAGCTCCATATAGAGAAATACTGATGCAGGGACTCGTACTAGACAAGTACGGAAGGAAAATGACTAAGCACTTAGGTAATGTAGTGTGGGCTAAGGACTTACTCGATAGGTATGGCGCTGACCCAGTACGACTGTACATATTAACTAAGTACCCGCCTGGCGACCCATTCAGCTTCGACGAGGACGAAGTTAAGGAGTCACTAAGCAAGTTGAACATAATATGGAACATATTCAGATTTGCAGCAACCTACATGAGTATAGATAAGTTCAATCCTAAGGTCCATACGCTGGATAAGATGCTTAGTGAAGCGAAAATAGAGGATAAATGGATTCTGTCTAGAGTAAATACCGTTGTAAAGAAGTTTGAGGAATACATGAAGAAGTATGAGCTACATAAGGCATCACGTGAGATAGTTAACTTCTTTATTGAGGACTTAAGCCACGGATACCTAAGATTAGTGCGTCCTAGAGTCTGGAGAGAAGAAGATCACGATAAATACGTAGTTTATGCAGTACTCTACTACGTTCTTAAGAAAGCCTTAAAGGTATTATCACTTATAGTGCCATACTTCAGCGAAGCACTCTGGCTGAAGTTCTTTAAGGTACTTGACCCTAACGCCGAAGAAAGCATTCACTTAAGTACTTGGGAAGGTGCTGAGGATAAGCATGTCGATGAGCAGCTGGAGAAGCTGTTTAGCATGGTATTTGCGGTCTCATCAACTGTTGCGTCGCTAAGGAACTCAATAGGTGTGAAGCTGAGGTGGCCGATAAGCGAGGTCGTAGTGGTCTTAAAAGATAAATCAAAGGCTGATCTTCTCGAGAGAGCGAGTAGTGTACTAGCCTTCTTAGGTAATGCTAAGAGCGTAACCATCACCGTTAAGAGTGAGAAGTGCTTAAGTGAGGACTATGTAGCCGAAGATACCCAGGAGTATACTGTCTGCATACCAAGGAAGTTGGACCGCAACCTATACTTAGAGGCTCTGGCTAGGGAAGTTATAAGGAGGGTGCAGGTCATGAGAAATAAATTAAACCTCAATATTGAGGAGTACATCATAGTCGGTTTTAAGACCTCGGATAACGAGTTAGCTGAGGCTATAGAAAAGTTCAAGAACTACATAATGAATGAAGTGAGAGCTGAGGAGCTCACCAATGACATATACAGCGATATGTATGCAGTCACCTGGAGTATTGAAGGAAAGAAGATAGTGCTAGGAATTAGGCGGGGCAAATAATTTTGATTCTTGTCGCTGGCTCCCTAAACTATGACATAACAATATACGTTGACAGATTTGCTCCACCTAAGTCAATTATTAAGAAAATCAAAAGATTCCTAGGAGGCTCTGGAGGTAATGCAGCTGTTGCTGCCGCGAGAATACTAGGAAGAGATAAGGTATTCTTACTTAGTGCCGTAGGTAATGATGAAATAGGTAGAGCTCACATAAAAGCACTTAGAAATGAAGGTGTCTCAACAACACTGGTAAAAGTTATTGATGATATTGAATCAGGACAGGCGTTTGTAATTATTAATAAGTCTGGGGAATCGGCAATATACAGCTATTATGGAGCTAATGCTTACCTAATGCCTGAGGAGGCTAAAGATGACGTGACGAGCGTACTGGGGAAGGTATCACACATTTTAATAATGAATCCACCATTACCTATTGCGTCGATGCTTGTTAAGCTAGCTCACGGAAGAGATAAAACCATACTATGGGATCCAGGCACTTTATCTAATTTAGGACTTAATATGCTAGCAGATGTCATTAAAACTATTGACTACTTGCTGCCAAACAGGGAGGAACTATTTATTCTAACTAGTAGCAAAAACGTGACTGAAGCAGTGAAAAAACTATTAAGGATAAATCCGGAGTTAAAGTTAATCATAAAAGAAGGTGCGCATGGCGTTAAGTATGTTGACTTGAAGAGCAGGATTATTTATTTGATTGAAGGAGTTCCATTACATGAGTTAGGGCTTAAGCTAGTCTCAACGGTTGGGTGCGGTGATGCCCTAGTTGGTGTTTTTGCTGCACTAAAATGTATGGGTTATAGCGATATTGAGGCGCTTAAACTATCTAATTGTGCTGCTGCAATTAATGCCTCTAGAGAAGAGCCACGCGGGAGCCCATACTTTAGCGAATTAATTAAGTTATTTGAGGAAAAGTGCTCGAAATTAATTAATATAAAAACTCTTGAACTTGATGTGTAAAATTACTCAGAGGCATACCCAAGCAACTCACCATGTTAAACGCGAATCAAGTTTAATTACTTGCATTAGTACTTAATTAATTAAAGAGGGACTGGCTATGCCATCTGCACTCAGTACAGAGCTGATTAGGACAAGTGAGAAGCTTGCGTCAGACCTCAAGAGCGGTCGAATTCTTGGTTCGACTGAAGCTGCATATAAAGTATTAGATATGATAGAATTCATTTCAAGGAATTATCCAGATCTACTCAATAAATACTTGATTGAGTGGGTCCCAATATTTATAGAGGCACGGCCAACATCGCTGGTAATGATTAACTTAACTAGACAATTTCTAAGTGAGTACCTCAAATTAATTAAGACTGTAGGCAGTGAGGAAGCTGCATATAAAGCGCACACGTTAATTGAGAAAATAAAGCAAAATGTAGAAGAAGTTAAGGAAATTATTGCGACATTAGGTTCAAGGAGAATATCCGATGGAGACGTAATTTTGACTCATTCGTATAGTGCAACAGTGATTAAGCTGCTTAGTAAAGCACAAGAGCGGGGCGTGAAATTCAGTGTTATTGTTACTGAGTCCAGGCCTATTGGTGAAGGGTTGCACACTATCGAGATATTAAATAAAATGGGAATAAAAACAACATTAATTGTCGATTCAGCTGTTAGATTCATTATGAAAAAAGTCTCGAAAGTTATTGTTGGTGCTGACGCGGTGGCAGCTAACGGTGCAGTAATAAATAAAGTAGGTACGTCAGCCATTGCGCTAGCTGCTAAGGAGGCTAGAGTAAGAACATACGTAGCTTCAGGTACGTACAAGTTTGGTTTTGAAACAGTTTTTGGGGAACTAATTGAGGGTGTGGTATTAAATGAGCCAACACTTATAATACCAGAGGAAGAGCTAGGAATATTAACAGGTAAAGTAATAGTTAAGGAGCCATTATTCGACGTCACTCCGCCTGAATACATAGATGCAATAATAACTGAGTATGGCTTAATAGCACCGCAAGCTATACCGATAATTGTACGTGAACTACATGGATGGCCTCCAAGGCTGGAGTCAATAGATGAGTTACTTAAGGAGGTGAGTAGGTATGCCTAAGTTTGAAATACCGCGTAAGGTTATTGAGATAAGAGAAGATATAAGAACTATGAGGATTAGAGGCGCAGGAAGAATTGCTAGGGCTGCTGCTGAGGCATTAGCGATTGCTGCCCAGGAGTTCAGGGGAAGTGACGTCAGTGAATTTATTGAATACATTAATATCGTCGGTGAGTACGTGAGATCTGCTAGACCAACAGCTGTATCCCTGCCAAATGCGGTCTCTTACGTTCTCACTAGGCTTCAGAGGGCGAAGCCTACATCTCTGGACGAAGCTAAGGACTTAGTTATAAGAACTGCTGAATATTTCATTGAGTACTCACGTAAGGCGGTGAAGATAATAGGTGAACTAGGTGCTAAGAGGCTCGAGTATGGTGATGCTGTAATGACACACTGCCACAGCACAGCAGCAGTCTCCGTTATAGTGACTGCGCATAAGCTAGGAAAAGTAAACAAGGTATATGTGAAAGAGACCAGACCTAAACTTCAAGGACTGATAACCGCTAAGGCGCTGGCTGACGCAGGCTTAGACGTAATTTTAATACCTGATTCATCGGTGAGATACTTCATGAAGAAAGTCACTAAAGTCATTGTTGGTGCTGATACTGTGGCAGCTAACGGTGCAGTAATAAATAAGATAGGGACATCGCTTGTGGCATTAGTTGCTAAAGAAGCTAGAGTAAGAACATACGTAGCTGCAGAAACCTATAAATTCAGCCCGCGGACCGTGATAGGTGAGCTAGTGCCTATAGAAGTGAGAGATCCAACAGAAATAGTTAGTAACGATTGGTTAAGAAACAATCCAGGTGTTGAAGTATACAACCCCGTATTCGACGTCACTCCGCCTGAATACATAGATGCAATAATAACTGAGAAGGGCATCATACCGCCGCAGGCAGCTATTCTGATACTTATTGAGGAGTATGGCTTGAGTATTAAGGAACAACTGAAAGAACATGACTTCGTAATTCGTGAGGAAGAGCTAAGGGAGTAAGAATGCACTAATACCTAACTTTCTCCTAATATAGTCAACAAATAAGTCTCCGCAAGTACTTCTAACTTTATTAACGATTATTTCCTTAGGTTTTGCTTCCTCGATGTATCTTATGAGTCCCCTAAAGTCTGCGTGGTCACTGAATGCTACAAGCCACACGTTCTTGCCTATGCGCCTGTATGGCTTCCTAAACTCCCAGCCGCTCAAAATAATGTGATTTCCTAAGTTATTTCCTGTCACCTTACGCGAATTAACGTGTGTTAAGAATATGTACCATCCATCTCTCATAACATCTTCTGCCTCAGACGAATTTACGTGTAAATACGTTCCTAAGTATAGACCATGTTTCTCAGCTATCTTGGCTAGCACGTACTGTTTATGCGGGAGAATAAAGGGGGCATCAATACCCTCTCTCCTAAGTATATCCATAACTTCTTGTATCTTACCATAATATCCATAGATGTATACAGGGCCCTTAGATAATAATTCACGTACCAAATCAGCTAGAATTACTTCTATATAGTCATCGAATTCCCTAACATATGATGGATTCCCGTACGTTGCATCAGTAACTAATACATCAGCACTTATTACTGGAGTTCCTGCTAGCGGCTTCTTGAAATCACTCGTGTAAACTACTCTTAACCCACTACTTGTTTCAATAATTACCTGAGCTGAGCCAGGTATGTGGCACGCTTTTTCTAACGTGACCCTAACATCACCTACCTTTATTGCACTCCCGTACTCTACTGGCTTCAAAAGTCTCTCAGGTACCTTGTACCCCATAGCTCTTATCCATTCAAGGGTCAGTGCTGTACCTACTATGGTTACTCCTGAGTTAACGCTCTTATTAAGGGATACTAAGTGATCAGAGTGAGCATGAGTTGCGATTCTTAGGAACAGCTTTTCATGCCCATCGACAACTACATATCGCTTCGCTACTACACCACCATGTCTATTAATATCCAATAATTTGCTAGCTATGGTACCTTGCATCTAGATCCCAGACCTCAGTTAGCGCCTATCCTACTGATTCTTAGCAGCACCTAATAATGCTTTACTTAAATTAAGTCAGCGGAAATTATGTGTCTCCATGATATCGCAAAAATACACTAATATGATGTATTACTAACTGGTTATTAGTAGTGACACTTAACTTAGTTTAGTACCATACACGCTAGCAAGGACTCTCTTAAATTCCTTGACGTCAGGATTTATTGTTGGTGCATCACCGACTACCTCTTTCACGATGTTCAGGTCCTTTAGCCCGTGGCCTGTAATAAGAACAACAACCGCTTCGTCTCTATCTATCTTTTTATCTTCAATGGCCTTCATAAGTCCTGCTAGACCTGCCGCTCCTGAGGGTTCAGCAAAAATTCCCTCATAGCTAGCTAGAAGCTGCATTGCCTCTATTATTAGTGAGTCTTGCACCTCCTCTGCATCGCCCTTGGTCTCATACAACGCTCTTAGGCCTGCGTCACCATCCCATGGATAAGGATCTTCAAGTCCCCAAGCAATAGTGTGCGGCTTCTCCCACGGTCTTATGTTAAAGGGATCCTGCCCTTCCTTAAACGCTCTAACAAATGGTGGGTTCCCTGTTGATTGAACAGCAAAAAGTCTTGGTAAATTACTTATTAGACCTAACTCTAAGTAGTCTCTAAAACCTTTCCAGACGCCAGTAAGTAGTGAGGCTGCACCGACAGGAATAAATACCCAATCAGGAATTTCCCAGTTTAGTTGCTCTATAATCTCGTATGAAATCGTCTTAGATCCTTCTATTTGATACGGATTAAAGGGACCGAAGCTAGGTGACGGATAGAAGCCGAATTCTTCACATGTTATTCTCATAAGCTTTACAGTAGGATCCTCCTTTCCTAATCCTCTGACCCTAAATACTTTTGCACCGTAGAAGAGTAACTGTGCTATCTTGCCGTAGCCCGCCTGCTCAATAACAAATGCATAAACATTTATTCCTGCTTTAGCTGCGTAGGCTGCCAGAGCGGCTGCTGCATTTCCACTTGAAGCAGTTACTGCATCTTTAAAGCCGAATTCTTTAGCTACACTAACAGAGACCGACATTCCTCTGTCCTTAAAGCTTGCTGTCGGATTTCTTGTCTCATCCTTAAGGTATAGCTTCTTTAATCCGAGTTTTTCGCCTAATCTGGTCGCTTTAAGAAGTGGAGTACCTCCCTCGCCTAACGTGACGATGTTTTCTTCATTCTGAGGTGGTAGTAAGTCAAAATACTTCCATTGACTAGTTAAAGGTTTTCTTGATATGTATTCCTTTGTGTAAAATTCTTTTATAGATTCATAATCATAGTATATATCAAGACGGCCTAAATCATTATTCTTACATGTTACTGGCTTTTCATTATAGTAATACTTAGTTCCGCACCTAGAGCATCTGAGGTACTCGATAAACTTACTCATCACTAATCCCAAAAACAATCGCTGGAAGAACTTTAAAATAAAGTAATTACAGTGAACAAATCAATTCAGTATCTTAATATAATTAAGAATTCTGCTTAGAGTTAATTATAATCTATTAAAACATCTTTATGGCTATAGAAGAAAATGTATTGCCCGCGTAGGACATACTGAAGTACATAACCCGCATCCATAGCATTTGCTATTTTCTACCACAGCAACTCTTTTACCACCCACATTTTCTAAGTGCACTGCTCTGTAGTTGCACACCTGCTCACAGAATCCGCAGCCTATGCACTTTTCCTTATCAACTACGGGGGGCCTTATTTCATACCAACCAGGCTCCTTAGTTAAATACTTTAATGCTATACCTCTTATGTCCTCTACCGATGTGTACCCGTGCTCCTTTAGCCATTTAGCAACACCATCGGCAAGTCTCCTGAATATTTGCGGACCCTCAACTATCGCCGCCGTACACACCTGTACTGCCGAGGCACCAACCATGATGTACTCTATTACGTCTTCAGGGGTGCTCACGCCACCAACACCAATAACTGGCAACTTAGTTATTTTTGCTATCTCAGCAACTATAGCGACACCAAGCGGTTTAATTGCTGGCCCAGATAGCCATCCATGCCCATAGGGTCCACCCATATACGGTCTTCCAGTCTCTATATCTATGTGAAGGGTAGGTCCTAAGGTGTTAATAGCCACAATGCCGTCAACACCTACTTTCTCAAGTTCCTTAACTAATTCCCTTAAGCCATAGATGTGTGGGCTCAACTTAGGGAATATAGGAACATTAACTACTTCCCTTAGTGCTTTAGCTGACTCAATTACCGGCTTATAGTCGTACCCTAGGTAGTGTGTTGAGAATTCTATTGCATCTGCGCCGGCTTTAACTGCTTCAGGCCCTAGCTTCCTTAGCTCGTCTGCCTTATAACCTATACTAGCTATTAGCGGTATGCCATGCTTTCTTGCAACACTTTTCGCGTAAGGCAATTCCCTGCTAAACCATTGCTCGGGCGGCAGGTCCGACCATAACTCAGCATTTAGGAATCCATAGTAAGCTATTCTTATCCTACCTGTCTTAGTAACTAATTTCTTAGACTCAAAATGCGGTATTACATACGTTATTTCACCTCTATTTACTACGCTCATGTGGGGTCTGGGAACACGAGCTGGAGAAACACTAATGGTCTTAGCTACTAAGCCACCAACTCCATGTTCTGCTAGGACCTCCATCGCTTTACCGTCTCTGGATATAGGACATGCAGCATTTAGAATAGGGTTCCTAAACCTTAGGCCAGCTATTTCAACTGTAAGATCAACCATGGAGATCACCTAAGAAACTTAGAGCTTAAGGTACTCGATCTTATACTTGGGCTCCATACTAATCATCCTATCCCAGAGCTTCGCAACGGTCCTATAGGCGAGCTCCATAGCCTTACTTACGTCAACATTAACAACCTTTCTGTCCTTAGTAACGAATTTACCTTTAACTAGCACACACCATACGTCCCTACCACTAAAGGTGTTTACTAAGTGGCCGAGTACAGTCTCCTCATCTACTGGCGTTGGAACGTATTCGGGCTTAATTATAGTTATATCAGCTTGCTTCCCAATCTCTATGGAACCTAAGGTATCTGAGACGCCTAAGACCTCGGCAGCCTTTATAGTCGACATCTCAATGACCTCTAGAGGCGTCAAGACTCTTGGATCCCTTAAATGCACTTTATGTAGCAAGTAAGCAGCACGCATGTTCTCGAAGACATCGAATATATAGCCGTCATTCCCTAAACCAATGGGTATTCCTGCGTGAATCATTTTAACGATAGGAGGTACCCCTACAGCATTCAGCATATTACTCATCGGATTATGAGCAACCTTAACGCTGTATTTCTTTATTAACTCGATTTCATCATCTATTATTTGAACTGTATGTACAGCTATGAATCTACGCGAGAGGAAGCCCACGTCCCTAAATCTCTCGAACGGCCTCTTACCGTACCTCTCTATATTGTGGTAAACATCAATTAACCCCTCCTCAACATGCATTGTGTACGGGACACCATACTTTTCCGCCAGTTCCTTTGTCATCCTCATAAGCTCATCAGTAACTGTGAAGGACGCATGAAGCGCGAAAATACCTTTAACTAATTTACTCGGATCAGAATTATTCTTAATAATGAATCTCTCATTCTCCTTAATTCCTCGAATTCCTTCTTCTCGGCTGCGCCTTTCTGTAGCTTCGAACGAAACGAATGCCCTTATACCTACTTCGTTGATGCCTCTCTCAATAAAGTCAAGCACATTTTCAATTGCATTAGGGCCTGAGAAAGTATCCTTAAATAGAGTAGTCCCTGTACGGGCAAATTCTATTGAAGCCATTAAGGCGCTAACATAGGCATCTTCATAATCCATTGCTTCATCAACAACCCACCAAATTCTCTGGAGGTTCTGCTGAAAGTCCGTTGGTGGTTCAATGACATTAAACCACTTAGATGCTCTAAGTAAGACACCGTAAAGGTGCGTATGCGCGCAGATAAAACCGGGTGTGACTATCAGGTGTTTGTCTTCGATTACCTCCTCCGAACTATACTTTACCTTTCCGTCCCCTGCTCCAACGTCAACTATTACTCCATCCCTAACCGCAATATAACCTCTAGGAATTATCCTCCTATCCTTACTCATTGTAACGATAAGTGCTTGATTAATGAGAACATCGACTTTATCGCGCATCATAAACTCCATTCAATAATATATTCAATAATTTTAAATGTGGATTTACACTTACATGTTGAAAATAAGCGTGTCATAAAGAACGACAGCTATAGTATTCGTCTAATAATAAAGGTAAGCAAAAAAGTTATCTAAAAACGTATTTATCATTAATTTCGTATTCTCTTTTAGTCAGGATAGACTCTAGTACCAGAGAGTCCTTTAATTACTTCATAACCCATGTGTAGGTGACCTATCATTGCCTTCTTGCCGCCGCGCTTTAGGAATCTTATTACTGCTAATACCTTGGGTCCCATCGATCCCGGCTTGAAGTGACCTTCCTTGTAGTATTTCTCAAGCTCTGAAACTGTAACTTCTTTTAGCAGTTTCTGGTCTGGTTTACCGAAGTTCAAGTAAACACCCTCGACGTCAGTTAATATAACGAAGGTGCCTACCCCTAGTCCCGTAGCCAGTACCTCGCCTGCTAAGTCTTTATCTATTACTGCTTCAGCCCCCTGTAAGGTATCATCTTCATTTCTTATTACTGGTATGCCGCCGCCTCCTGAAGCTATTACTATCCAGCCTTCATCAAGCAGCTTCCTCACAGCGCCAACCTCAACGTTCTCTACCGGATCAGGTGATGGAACAACTCTCCTCCAACCACCTCTGGGATCAGGCTTAATTACCCAGCCCTTCTCCTTCATCAGCTTCTTAGCTTCCTCCTCACTATAGTAGCTACCTACGTACTTTGTAGGATTTTTCCATGCTGGGTCATCCTTGCTAACCGCTACTTGATTTACAATGGCTACAACACCCTTAACATGATCCCGCACACCCTCCTTAACTAACGTGTTATATATGGCCTGCATTAATAAGTAACCTAGCCACCCCTGAGTCATTGCGCCAGCTATATCCATCGTCATAGGCGGTATCTTATCCTTAGACCTCTCCATCCACTCTAAAATTATGCCGACCTGCGGTCCATTACCGTGCGTAACAGCTACCTTATATCCCTCCTTAACTATCTTAACTATCGTTTCTGCTGCCCTATATGCGTTCCTCCAGTAGTTTTCAGGCGTTCCGGCCTCACCTTTTGACTGGAACGCATTACCCCCTAACGCAATTAAAATGTATCTCTCATCTCTTTGACCTGACACGGTTCTCTCCCCCGAAATCACAGCAACATTACTTTATTTAGATAAGTCTCGCTTTATAAAATTTCATTGTTATTGTAAAGATGTTTTCTACTGTTTACTTTAATCGAATTCGTCGTACCTGCTCCCCATGACCATGGCCATGACTGCCTTCTGTACGTGGAGTCTATTCTCAGCTTCCTCAAAGTACAGCGATCTCTCATAGCTATCTAGTACTTCATCGGTTACCTCCTGACCTCTATCAGCAGGGCCGCAGTGCATGTAGTAGGGCTTACCTACCTCTTCAAGAAGCTCTCGGGTGACTATCCAGTTCTTGAACTTATTCTGATATTCCTTAGCTCCTTCTTTGTCTACCCGGCTATTGTAGGGTGGAAAGAATCCTTTGGGGCTCCAAGCCTTCGGATAGACAAAGTCGGCACCCTCAAACGCTTCTTTCACATCATTCGTTACTCTGAATGAGCCGCCGTAGGTATCGGCTAGCTCCTTCGCCTTATTTACAACCTCATCGGTTAGCTCAAAACCAGGTGGATGGGCAAGCACTACCTCGGCACCGAACATAGCTGCTATTAAAGTTACGCTCTGGGGGACAGCCAGCGGCTTTAATCCGCCGGAGTAAGCCCAAGATACTACGAATTTCTTTCCTCGTAAGTTAGGCGCTACTTCTACCGCTGCCATAATATCAGCGAGTGCTTGGAATGGGTGATAAAGGTCATCCTCCATATTAAGGACAGGCACAGATGCCCACTTGGCGAACTCCTCGATGACTCTGTGACCTCTTCCTATTATCCACTTTGCTGCATCACCGTAGATTCTTATTGCGATACCGTCGCCATACCTACTTAAGACTCTCGCTACATCCCTTATTGCCTCTGTCTGATAGGGTACCATATCCTCTGGGAGAACCGGCGTATATACGTCATTAGGGCTTATGAAGTGCGCGTGACCACCTAATTGAAATATACCTGCTTCAAAGCTATTCCTAGTTCTTAATGACCTGTTATAGAATACCAGGAATAATGTCCTACCCTTAAGGTAAGGAGTAGGGACCCTACTCTTGAACTTTCGCTTAAGGTCGAATGCAGCATCAAGTACTTTTCTTATCTCTTCCTGCGTGAAATCTATTACCTTCAAGAAGTCTCTTCCTTCCCAGTAACCTACGTACCAAGGCTTACCCATTATGGTTACCCACATCTTACATGAGACGTAGAAGATAAAAACATATAATAACTTCTTTAAATGAAGCATTAGTGTGTGTACCCGCAATTTCATGGAAAAAGTTTACTTCGTTCACGTTAACTTAGATTCTGATCTCTACATGATGTTACTTAATATTTGCCATAGTTAGTGCAAGTACTGCCATCTTAGTGTAAAGACCGTTTTCTGCTTGATCATAAAGTACTGATCTAGAGCTATCAACTACATCATCATCAGCTTCGTACCCTCTGAAGATTGGCATAACATGCATTAAGATAGCTGACTTATCCATTCTGTCGAAAGTCTCTTTAGTTACGCGCCAGTCCCTGTACTTTTCGTAAATCCTTCTCTCTTCTTCAGCAAACTTACTGTACCCCAACTCGACGAGTTTTGGTGAGGCCCAACTCCTCGGAAACACCGCATGAGCACCCTCAACCGCCTCTCTAAAATCTGTAGTAAACTCTAGCACAGCACCACTAGCTTCAGCATTCTCCTTAGCCCACTCAACTACTTTTGGATCTAATGTGAAGCCAGGCGGTGCTGCAACAGTTACGTCTGCACCTATCCTAGTAAATAAAAGTAGATCCTCCTGTATACTACACCAGCCACGTATTTCAGGGGAGTAAGCCCACATTATGACATACTTCTTTCCTTTAGGATTAGGAAATCTTTCCTCAAACGTCATGTAGTCTGCCAGTGCCTGAGTAGGGTGAAACATGTCATCCGCCATGTTAATTACAGGTACCTTAGACCACCTAGCCAGCTCCCTGACTACTCTATTACCTCTCCCATACACATAGTCAATTGCTTTATCCAGTATTCTTATACCAACGCCATGCCCGTACCTTTCATACATCTTAACAACATCCTTTAATGCCTCACCCTCCCCCGCCCTCGTCATCCTAGGCTCTATGTACTGTGCGTGCCCACCTAAGTACGTCATGGCAGCCTCAAATGCCGCTCGCGTCCTTGTTGACGGCGCAAAGAATAGCATGAAAAATGTTTTCCTCTCCAGCACTTTAGGGATAGCCTCCACTCCATAAAGGACGAATCTCTTCTTGAAGTCCTTAGATAACTCTAGTGTTATTTTTAACTCATCGATGCTCCACTCCTGTGTTGTTATTAAGTCCTTACCAGTTAAGTCAGTAATTATATCCCTCACGCATATATACCTCAACTAGTGTTTAGCTATTATATTGCTTTAAGTTTAATTAATGTCGCTGATTAAAGACTAGGCAGTGAGCTAACGCTTCACTCAAATCAATCATTAAATAAGTTCAATTAATTATTTAGAAGTTAGCACACATTGAATTGCTTTTTTCAATCTATCATACGTTGACTTCAGATCTTCGGGAATAACCTTAACACCCGCTATTACTGGCATAAAGTTTGTGTCACCAGACCATCTAGGGACTATATGTATGTGCAGATGTGCTTCGATACCCGCTCCAGCTATCCTACCTATATTAACGCCTATATTGTATCCATGAGGCTTATACTCCATATCAATCGCTCTCATCAAGATTGTCAAAACTTCATGCATTTCTAAGACTTCCTCCTTAGTAAGTAACTCTAATCTAGGTATGTGGCGCTTTGGCGCGACCATTACGTGAGCTGTATTGTACGGATAAATGTTAAGCATTGCTACGGAGTATCTACCCCTGTAGATGACCCAATTATCTTCATCGCTGCCCTCAACTGCTTTACAGAAAATACACTCACGTAACTTATCAGCACTTTTTATATATGCCATCCTCCAAGGTGCCCAAAGCACTCTCATCTACTAATCACGAGTATTCATTTGATTACTACTATTAAAGAGTTTAAACATAACCGTCAAAGCTACCCGAAGATAGTATGAATAATTAGCTGCTCCGGTGTCAGCAACGCCAGCACGTACCCTATCAGAATAAATAGTACATGAGGTAATGCTGGCGTCACCCACACGTAGTCATTGAGGCTCAGTATGTTTTTACTAACGTACTTAGCTACTAATTCTTTAGCTTTTTCCTCCTCTTCCTCTAATGAGAAAGATGCCCTACAAACAAACCCATCATTGCTAGGTATTGTCAATAAATAAGTAAATTTCATACTCATGAAATCACTAATCTTAACAGGCCTACCGAAAAGTACCAGATATGCTTTCCTGCCAGTCACACATTTAATTTTCTGTAAAATATCCCTAAACTTCACTAAGTTGCAAATCACATAGTAGATTATCAGCAGCAGTGGAATAATTAAGGAGTAAATAAGAGTTAGCAGAGATACTGGGATAAGAATAAATTTTGGATGGGCTAGTCCTATGAGTAGGATTGCTAAGAAATCAGCACCACCAATCATGCCTAGTAACGCCATTATCAATAGCAGGATTGCGGGCATTAATGAGAATATTAAGAAGAATACGTTACTGTACCCGCCATATGCTATATTAAGTATTATAGCAAGTAAGCTCGCAGGCACCCACGTCAGTTCAGGTATGTCTCTAAGTTTTATATCTCGGTATGAGGCATATGCTAGTGTTAACAGTGTAGCACAAGCAATAATTGAATAAGGTGCTTGCGGCCAAGTAGGTATCTCCTAATCCCCCACATAGCTCCTAAGATACATTTACTCTGTTTCACGCCCTACACTTAAATTAAATCTCACTCCTCGATGTCCCTTATCCCATCTTCTGTGATTATAAAGACTGCTTCACTCTCAGGTAAGTGTGGTGCATCAACTACCCTTGCTATTCTTCTGTTGCCTCTACCTCTACGTAGCTGAACCCTAACCCCTGGTGCGTGAGCTAATACGTGACCTCCAACAGCTGTTGTGGGATCACCGTAAAATACGTCCGGTCTAGCCATTACCTGATTCGTTACCACAACAGCTATATTGTAAACATCAGCAATTCTGCTTAGCTGATGGAGATGTCTATTGAGCTTTTGCTGCCGTACAGCTAGATTTTCCCTGCCTGGATACTCTGCCCTAAAGTGACCAGTCACAGAGTCTACTACGAGTAACTTTATGTTTTCTTTAGGTATTAACTCCATAGCTTCCTCAACAATAGCCATCTGGTGATCACTGCTTATCGCTCTAGCCCATATTATGTTCTCCATTGCTTTGTCTGGATCCAGCCCCAGTGCTTTGGCCATTACTTCAATTCGCTCCCACCTAAAGGTTCCTTCGGTGTCTATGAAGAGCGCCTTACCTTCCAGACCTCCTTTCTCTCTGGGTAGCTGAACATTCACTGAAAGCTGCATGCAAATTTGCGTCTTACCTGTACCGTACTCACCGTAGAACTCCGTTATTGTCTTAGTCTCTATACCTCCCCCTAATAGCTCATCAAGTCTCTTAGAGCCTGTTGTTATTCTTCCGATATTAGTCCACTCACGCTTGAGCTCTAGCGCTGTCTTGAATCTAAGACCTAGCGCCTCTCTCGCCTTACTGACTATTCTCTGAGCTGTGGGTGTGGGTATTCCCACAACACTTGCGAGTTCGTTTATATTAGCTACGGCTATCGACTCCAGTGTTTTATACCCTGCTTCCTTCAGCTTCTTAAGTAATGTCGGACTGAGGCCTAAGTCATCAATGCTTCTAATTAATTTCCTCTCACTTCTTCCTACCTCACCCATTATCTTACCATCCCGACATAAGGAAGTTTAAGCAAGCTATTAAGTTTTGATAACGTACTTATGAAATATTCTAAGATAAAAACGTATCATACGTGAATTACCGCAATACCCTATACAACCCCAAGTCAATACCATACAATTAAAGACAAACGTTAAAAATATCCGCTATTTTAAGGTTTTTAGGTGCCCTAGGTTTGCGGCTACTCCTAATTCATGCTGAGACCTTCGAATTTAAAGCACGTGAGAAAGCTATAGAAGAAGCTGAGTCACTTAAAGAAGCTGCAGAGCATGCTGTACTAACTAATACGTTAGTTGCCTTCACTACAGTAGAAGAAGGTGACTTAAAAGGCGGTGAAGAGTTCATAGAGATCGTAAGTACGGACATCGCTGACGTAGCTAAGAAAGTTAAGGCAAATTCAGTTACACTTTACCCGTACGCGCACTTATCCAAAAAGTTAGCTAGCTCATCTGAGGCCATAGAGGTACTCAAGCTACTTGAAAACTCCCTCAAGAAGAAAGGGATCAGGGTACTTAGAGCCCCCTTCGGATGGTATAAGTCATTTACAATAAAATGCATTGGTCATCCTCTTTCTGAGCTATCGCGTGAGTACAAGCCAGAACTAGCTAAAGCAAGAAGAGCCTTACCTAAGGAATACTACATAATAACGCCCAAAGGGGAGGTGATTGACCCTAAAGAATATGAGTTCAGTAGCAATGAGGAGGAACTGAGAATTCTTGTAGAAAAGGAAGTATTTAAGAGAGAGCTACCTGGTGGAAAGCCAAGGATAGTTGAAGTATGTAAGAAATTTGGGTTTGAATGGGAGCCTATGTCTGATGCAGGACACATGAGGTACGGTCCACACGCAACAGTTATGATGGAGGCTGTCATGGAGTACTCATGGCGGGTAGCTAAGTCATTAGGCATACCAATTTTTAGGGTTAAAGGCACAAACATGTTCAACTTAAAATTCAGGCCTGTTAAGGAGCATGCTGAGCTGTTCGGTGATAGACTCTATGAGCTGACTTCAGATAACGAAAAGCTAGTACTGAGATACGCTGCGTGCCATCAGCAATTTGCTATGATTAAGGACTGGATAATAAGTTACCGGGAGCTACCTTTTGCTGCCTTTGAGCTAGCTGACAGCTATAGATACGAGCAGAAAGGGGAGACACTGCTATGCTTTAGGTTAAGAAAGTTCTATATGCCTGATCTCCACGTGTTCGCTAAAGACTTAGAGGAAGCTAAGTCTTTAGCATTTAAGGTTCAAGAAAAGATCTTTGAGGAGGTAAAGAAACTGGACAGGGATTACGTGTCAATTTATAACATAACCCGCGACTTCTTTGAGAGTAATAAGGATTATATAGTTGAGCTAGTTAAGAGAGAAGGTAAGCCAGTATTAGCTGTTATCCACCCACCAGGGATATACTACTGGGTACTAAACATAGAATATAATATAATAGATGAATTAAAGCGGCCGAGAGAGGTAGCTACGCTTCAGATAGATATAGGTAATGCTGAAAGATTCGGCATTAAGTACGTTGATGAGGAAGGTAGAGAGAGGTATCCTGTAATAATACATACCGCGATAATAGGCTCTGTTGAGCGATACATATATGCTGTGCTAGATAAAGCAGTTCAAGATGAAAAGGCTGGGAAGGTACCAATTATACCTACCTGGCTGGCTCCCATACAGGCTAGAGTTATCCCAGTAAGCTCACAGTATATTGAGTATGCTGAGGAAATACTTGGCAAATTGCTTGAAGCAGGAATAAGAGCTGATCTAGATGATAGAGATCTTGGTCTCGGCAAGAAAATCAGAGAAGCTGGAATAGAGTGGATACCATACATCATAGTAATTGGAAAAAGAGAGAGGGACACAAATACCGTTAATGTAAGAATTAGGGCTACTGGAGTACAGAAATCTATGAGTATTGAAGAACTAATTAAAACAATAAAGAATGACTTACGTGACTATCCGCAAGTAGACTCAGCACTACCAACACACTTGAGCCGAAGACCAACACTTCACTACCTAAGAGAACTAACAGTACGAAGGAAGACTTAACTTTCTATACAATTTAATGTTAGTGGTCTTATTTTTAGGGTACACCCTAGTTTATTAATTCATAACACGTAGTAATTATGGATGATGAACGTTGCCGGCACAGATAAGTGATGATATGAACCTCCTCTGACTCACTAATGTTCAAATATTAGTCCTGCTTGCTTTCCTCAATTCTACCTAGTATTTCATGATATGTGTTCTTCTTACATACTCTACAGTAGTGATATATTCTCCTGAAGTCCGAAATGTTGTAGCTAACCTTAAGTACCCACTCAGTTTTACATACGGTGCATCGCAGCTTCCAAGCCGTCATACCTACTACCTCATTCACATACAATTCTGCGCATTAACGTAAAAAGTTAAATCCCCTCTTATTATCTATTACCTGACTGAAGTGCCAGGATGAAATATGGTGGGCCCGTAGCTCAGCCAGGCAGAGCGGCGGATTCCAAGGGCCGAGGCTCCAGTCCTGCTACGGGTCTAAAGACCTAGAAGGGATGATAGAAAGGAGAGACCCGTAGGTCGGGGGTTCAAATCCCCCCGGGCCCACCACAATAACGGCCAGGGCTCCTAAACTCTTCTCACTAATTCATTAAGCAGGACACTGAGTTTATCAGCTGAACGCAGCAACCTATACATGCGCTGGGCTTGCTATATGAATAAACAGCAGAAGCATTGGCTCAGAGCTTTGGCCCCTCATCATTAAGTCAGAAGTACTGTTCATCACCCTACCTATCTCAATCACTTAAGAGGATATATTTAAAATTAATAAGCCTCTATGCTGGTCCTAAGTTTACTCCGGCTAATATCTATATCTATATTTACGGCCAAGCTTATAGGTTTCAAAGTTTTAGTTAGATATTAAGGCTTGAATTCTTTTAGCCATAAGTCGCTCATCCTTCTTCTCTTTATCTCCCTCATAACCCTATCCAGGTACCTATAGACTGTTGAGTGCTGTCTTCCCTGTATGAGCATTTCTATAGCCTCTCTGGCTACTTGAGCTGACTCATAATCACCTATTATTGCAACTATATCATCGTATATGTTTATGTAGGTACCCGTCATCGACTCAATATTCTTTCTTGCCTTACCTCCCTCACCAATTATTCTACCTTTAACTCTCGTTAAGTGATTGGGTGAGTCACCAACTACTTCCTTAAGATCTATTATTATTAACACCTGATCTTCTTCAAGCACCCTCCAAGCTCTATCAGGTGAGAAGCCTGCTGCTACAGCCCTTATGAAGTCCCTCGTCTTTAGCAGATTGAATACTGGTGTCGTAGGTGAAAGAGGCTCTATTATTACGGTACCATTACTGCTATCAACAACTACTTTAACACCCATTCGCTTCTCGAGCTCCTTTAGTACGCTACCCTTCTCCCCTATTAGGACACCTATTCTATCTAAGGGAACTCTAACATAGAGTCTAGTCATACCTGGGGTTACTGCTGGCTGTTTAAAGTCTTCTCCCATTTCGAACACTCTCACATCTAGATTAAGCTGTTAAAGATAATTAAGTTATAACTCATCAGCACCTGCTAATTTATCTGTGCTACCGACAACGTAATTATAGAGCTCCTCTAATGAAGGTACATCAAGACCTAATTCATCCGCAAAAAATCTCCTGACGTTTCTTAAGTCCCTAGCTAGAAATTCATGAGCATTAGGATGTGAAATCCTTACTGCTTGACTCACATCAATTATGTAGTGCCTACCTCTCCATATCATTACATTATATTCACTTAAGTCACCGTGCACTAGACCTGCTATCTGGTACATCTTCCTTATGTCCCTAATTATATTCTTAAATACCTCATAATATTCTTCATCGCTTAACTCAACCTCCTTTAGAAGTGGTGCTCTCTTTCCTTTTTCACCTATGAACTCCATTACGAGCACGTTCTCAAGCTGAGTAATTGGCCTAGGAACAGAAACACCTGCCTCATACATTAGTGAGTAATTTCTGAACTCTTTACGCGCCCAAAGACACATTAGTTTCCTTGTCGATTTGGGGATCTTGCCGTCGAATCTTGGGTCACCTCTTAAGTACTTTATAAGTCCTTTCCTAAACTCCGCCGTAGATGTTAGGTATATCTTAACCGCTATATCATTACCCTTAAAGTCAGTGCCCCAATAAACTCTCGCCTCTTTGCCAGCGCTTACGACACCCTTAAGTTCATAGATGTACCTTTTCCTAACAAGATTGAGTATAGTCTTTACAGTAGCAGTATCAAATACCTCCTCGACTGTTTCAAAAAGATCTTTATCAACCAGTCTCCGCTCTTTTCCAGTGATCTTATAATACTCGTCCAGAATCCTGTCTACATCCTTACTCTTACCACCTATTAGAACTCACCCTCTTCAAACTCAAGCAACTTAGGGTCTAAGTAACCAAGCTCTATTAACTTCTTTTTCTCTTCTCTGCTATATCTATACAGAACGTCACCTCTATCATCTCTGAACTCCCAGATTCCAACTAGCACAACATCCTTAGGATTAATCCACATTCTCCTCCTCAACTTTCCTGGGATCCTAGTCATTCTGGACTTTCCGTCCATGCAGAATACTTTAACGTAATTAGCACCTATTATCTCGGTTACAACGCATATTACCTGTCCTTCCTCAGTAGGAAGGAGCAGTTCACCGCCTTCCTCTTCTTTTCTCTTTTTCTTCTTCCCCATCTGCTGCCGTCACCTTCATATCATTAGGTACGTCCTTCCCTTATAAATCAATATCTTAACTCTGGTGCCCGGCTTAAACAACTTAGGTGCAGTAATATAGTATACATTCCCTGATCTCTCAGCTTGAACAATAGCTTTTCCACCTTCATACCCTAGTACAAGCGCGTCCAATATCGCATAGTCTTTAGGTGTTAGAAGCTTGATATCTCTCTCCCACAATTTGTTTTGATCTAGTCTCAACTGACTACCATTGTCAAGTCTCTTAAGTACTACTCTACCTTGCTTTACACTAGTAACTACAGCTAGAACATTATCAACTTCGACGATATCCCCTTCGAGTAAACCCGGGACTCTAACGGAAATAGTCAGTTTTGAGTGCTTTCTGCCACTAACATATCCTGCATCCTTCCATGTCTGAATAATCTTAGCAGCAAATTCACGCTTCAGAATATTAGCTAAGTGCCGTGCTACGGACTGGCTTAGTAATTTAATATCAACACCCTCCCTGTACTCTTTAACCTCAACTATGTTATCCATCAACCTTTTCATTTTAGATAGTACTAGGGAAATTCTCTCTACTACCTCAGGTCTTATTGGTACCTCAGATCTGATCTGAACTATGGCTTCGAAGTGCCTTCCACGCACTTTGGTACACTTAGGGCATAGCTTCTTATCTACTCTAATACTTACTGCGTATTCATGGCTCACCTCGATTCCTCTATACGTGCCTTTCACAGAAAGGTAGACCTTTCCCTCGTCAATGTTAGCTACCTTGACGCTTACATCCGCAAAACCTTCATATACTGTGTTTCTTCCTGATGTCAAGTAATAGTTGTTTATGATGTACTCAAGTACTTCGCTCAGGTCACCTTCAAATTTAGTCCAAGAACCCTTATAATAGACTGACCCGCAAAACGGGCAAATGACTACTCGTATGACATTAGGTAGCTTAATTATTGATCTCTCCTTAATGAAGCACTTAGGGCATAGGCCATCTATTATAGGATTGCCCGGTCCCTCTTCTGAGCCGCAACGTACACAAAAGCGTCTTCCCATTACTTATAGCCTCACCACATGAGCATAAGGTATACCTGAGACCTTAAGTACTGCTTCTGGGTGAATTAAGCCCGCTTTTATTGCCTCCTGAACTATATTCTCACCTACCAACATCGCTGTAAATGCGTTCTCAACATAGTGAAGCGCTTCATCAATATCTGTCAGAAAACCCTCAAAGAAGTCCTTATTGATATCGAGTACTACCTCACCTTCTGAGAATTTCTTTCCTAGCAGCTCTTTATCGCATACTGCAACGACCATCCTAATGCCAGCTGCGTCATCCACCTCCATAACCTTAACATAGACTTCTCCGCTCTTCATGTTCTACATCCCGTAATTCACTACTATAATACCTACGCTGTAATCCTTTACTACTCCATAAATTATTAACTTTAATAAAGTAAATAGTGATAAAAACACGTCCTATATAGGCTTAACTGGCGACTCTGCACCACATGCAAGGCACTTTATCACCCACACCTTCCCCTGCCTAATTAAAACTGTATGTAATGACCCACACGTACTACATCTTACGTAGGTCATTAGGAATCTCTTAAATAGTGCATTGAGTGTCTGTGCTGATACTCTAGAGTATATTGTAAATATGCCTGAGTCATCTATTGTCCCCCTAGCCGCCAGCTCCTTCAAGAAAAATCTCATACATATTCTAGGCTCCCTCCTTATTATATCGCATATTTCCTTGAAGTTCCTTATCTGTGTCTGAAGACCTATATGAGCTACATTTAATGTTGGTATCTCGATTGTCTCAGTTACCCTCTTCTTCGGCAAGTTCTCATACAGTCTCTCTAGCAGCTCATCATAGTTAAACATATCTTTGCCACCCATTACCATTCCCTACTATGAGTGCACTCTGAAGTTTTTAAGTTAATTAAGTAGCTTAAAGAGTAGGTGCGCTATGAAGGTGTATATAGAGACATATGGCTGCGCACTAAATAGAGCTGACAGTGCGCTAATGAAGAAGTTACTGATTAGCGCAGGTCATACTATAGTTAATTCAATACGTGAGGCTGACGCCATAATAATCAATACATGTACTGTGAGATTAGACACGGAAGATCGCATACTCCGCAGACTAAATGAAGTAAGGAAGCTGGCGAAAGGTAAGAAGATAGTTGTTGCTGGCTGTATGGTTTCGGCACAACCATATACTATCAAGTCAGTTATTCCTGAGGCATCCTTAATTTCACCTCAAAATATTACTCGAATTGTCGATGTACTAGAATCGTCGACTGCAGTACATTTAGTTGCAGGTGAAAGAGACGTATCATACCTCAGTGGTTCAGTTAGTGACGCAATTGCGGCCATACCAATAGCTGAAGGCTGTATAGGTGATTGCTCATTCTGTATAGTTAAGATAGCGCGCAGGAAGCTAAAGTCGTACAACCCTAAGCTAATAGTTAATGCTGTTGAAGAAGCTATTAAGCAGGGGGCTAAGGAAATTGAGCTGACCGCTCAGGATACCGCATCATACGGCCTAGACTTAGGAGAGACTCGCCTCCCCGACTTAATCAATATGATCTTGGAAAATGTTCGCGGCGACTACATGATTAGAATAGGAATGGCGAATCCGGACACAATCAACAACATCCTTGATGGAATTATTGAGGTGCTCAAGCATCCTAATGTGTTTAAGTTTCTGCATATACCGCTTCAGTCAGCTGACGACAGAGTGCTAAGGATAATGAAGAGAAAGTATACGTATGACGAGTTCAAGTCATTGATATTTGAAGTTAGGAAGAAGATACCTGGAGTAACAATAGCAACTGATATAATCGTAGGTCACCCAGGCGAGGACGAAGAATCTTTTCAGAGAACCGTGGAAGCTGTTAAGGAACTTAAATTCGATAGAGTGCACCTAGCTCAATACACAATACGGCCAAGGACTGAAGCAGCAGCAATGCCTCAGGTGCCTGACCCTATTAAGAAGAAGAGAAGCAGCATATTAGCTAAAGTTATTGAAGACATATGTTTAGCCATTAATAAAGAGTATGTTGGAGCCTACGCGGAGTGCTTAATTACACACAGAGGATTTCGGGGACACCTTATAGGTAGGACAGTTAATTACAGGCCTGTTGTCATCAAAATCAGTGGCACACCGCTAACTGACTTAAAATACTTAGGCAAGAGTGTTACTGTAACCATTAATGAAGCAACTTTCTATGACCTTAGAGGCGAATTAAAAGAAGGCCATTAAATTACTGAGTCACTTCATTATAGCAACCTAACCTCTTAACAGCAAAAATTTTAAGTCTACGTATAACATCATCAACGGTGGGCCGCGGTAGCTCAGCTCGGTAGAGCGCCGCCCTGGTAAGGCGGAGGTCCCGGGTTCGAATCCCGGCCGCGGCTCCAGTGTTCATGTTCGTGACCGGTTTATTTGATTATATAGTGATTTATTTTAAAGTAGATTGGTTAATGTTGTTTTTAGGTAAATTTAGGTATTATAGAAGATATCTAGGTATAAGGGTTAGGATGGGGTCCTTGTCTCGTAGCCTCTCTTCCATACCTTA
>CAYQIX010000010.1:0-30002 GCA_964417765.1 uncultured Desulfurococcaceae archaeon | reverse complement strand
AGGTAGACAAGGTGCTGATAGCTGTAGGTAGGAGGCTAAATAGCTCAGGTATAGGACTAGAGGAAGTGGGTGTTAAAGTCCGTGATAAGGGTGCAGTAGTAGTTGATGGTTACATGAGGACGTCAGTACCTAACATCTTCGCTGCTGGCGATGTTGTAGGTCCGCCATTTCTGGCACATAAGGCATCGAGGGAGGGACTAATAGCTGCTGAAGTAATAGCGACGGGCAAGACTGAACTACCGAAAGAGCCGACACCTACTGTCGTATTTAGTGACCCTGAGATAGGTATGGTCGGTTTAGATGAAAGCCAGGCTAGATCCAAAGGTATAAGGTATAAGGTAGTTAAGCTCCCATACTCAGTACTTTCAAGAGACTACACGAGATTAACTCGAACGCCTGAGGGCTTTGCTAAGCTCCTCATTGAGGAAGGAGCAGAGAAGATACTAGGTGCGGTCATAGTAGGTAATGGTGCCTCAGAGGTAATTCATACCTTAGCTGTAGCTGTTGCTAGCAATCTAACAGCAGGAGACTTAGAAAAAGTAGTCATATCCCACCCAACGTACTCAGAGCTAGTAAGTGAGCTAGCTCATGCGGCGGCGGGTAAGCCGCTGCACCTTAAACTTAAGTAAGTTTCCATCTATTATTTGCCTGCCTTAGTGATTCCTCCCTTATAGTACATGGTTGCTGGACATCCCAAGCACTTGTTGATCATGTACTTACTGCACTTGCTGCAATTGTGGCCGCAGGGCGATTCCTTTCTACTCCTGCTTGTTGGCAGCTGGATTGGTAGGTGTTCAGGCTTAACTATACTTGAGAGCAGGTAAACTTCAGTCCTTCTAATGCCCTCCATAGTCCTTATAGCACAAACGCTGCTGAAGCACTCTAGTACGTCCTCATTTTCAGCATACATTAGCGCGACCAGATTGTATCCCCCAATCATGTTAGCTAGAAATACTATTCTTGGGCAGTCTCTGAACTTGTCAATTATTTTCCTCATATACTCCTCATTAACTACCTCCATGAAGACTAATGTCAGCTTATACCCTAATGCGTGGAGGTTTATATTGCCCTGAATCCGAAGTATGCCTGAACTCTCCAGCTTCTGAATATGCTTCCTTACAGCTACGTGACTAATACCCAACATATTAGCTAGCTCAACTAAGCTCACTCTAGCATTACGTGACAAAATAGCCAGTATTTTTTCCCTAGTATCTATGGGACCTGCCCCTTGCTCAGCACTCATTACCACACATCACCTAATATTAAGTAATAACATAACCCAGCTATAATCGCTCCTGCTACAGCAAGAACAGCGTAAAGCGCCACAACCTTCCAGCCAACTACCCTTGAGACTCCGAGCATTGACGGAATGCTAGTCATGGGCCCACCTATTAGGAATGATAGAGCTGCTGAGGGACTCATGCCTGCGTGCCGGAGCGCGTCAACTAGTATGACCTCAACCAGTGTGGGAGTGTACATCGGCACTCCGATAGTAGCTCCAAGCACTATTCCTAGATATCCACTTAAGTAGGAGGAAATTGCCTCGGGAGGTAGGTACGCCTGCACGTAGCTCACGGCCGCCACGCCTAAGAGGACGTATGGCAGTATCGTTCTTGCTAAGTACCCACTAAACTTAAGGCTCGACCACAGCCGCTCATGCAGAGGCCTGTGGGCTTCAGCTACTCTAGTCGTACTCCTCCTCAAGCTCCTATACTTCTCCTCAATTTCGCGGGCCCACTGCGTCCTCGAGACTAAGTAGCCTGTGAAAACAGCTACTAATACAGCAGCAATTAGCCTAGCTACCGCTATCTTCCACGAAATTATGTCGGCAGTGAGGACTATAGCCATGACGTTAGCTGCTGGTGCAGTAAGTAAAAACGCTATGGCAGGCCCTATACCTGCTCCTGAGTATATTAGTCCAGCAAATACAGGTATCATTACGCATGAGCATACCGTGAGAAGAGGAGCTAGTAGTGACGCAAGCAGGTATGACGCCCTCCTAGTGCTACTTAAGTAATTGAGTAGTGCCTGCCTAGGTATTAACTCACTTATGAATCCAGCTAGTAGGAAGGCAAAGGTTAACGCTGCCCATGCACGAACGATATACGATGCTGTGAAGAGCACAGGCAGCAATATCGGCCCATAAGACTTCATTTCACTTACGCTCGGTAACTTAATGGGTGTATAGCCTGTGACCTTAGCGTAGATGAAGTAGCCCAAGCTGATAAGAAACAGCGCTAGAGGGATAGCTGCCTTCGAAAAAGACTTAATCTTATTCAAGAAGGTCACCTCCTCATGTTTGCGAGCTCCTCGAGAGTTTTCCTAGCTTTAGCTACAGCTCTAGCTCTATCACGCCAAGCCCTCAGCTCACCTAAGTGCGGGAACAATATCGCATCTCTGGGACATAGCTTCGCGCATGTGTCGCACCCGATCATACAGTTATAGGGCCGCGCTACGATGGGCCTCATCGTACTGAAGTTCCAGTCATATACCATCCGACCGCTGCATGTTAAGAAGCAAATGCCACAGCCAATGCATCGGTCGTAATTTATTCTTGGATACCAAGGTATTTCCTTTCTAGGTATACCCCACCACTCACTGCCTGAGAAGTCGCGAATCAGCCGGCCTAGTATGTCCTTTCCTATCACTGGTGCGCTAGAGCTGCCCATAAATAATAGGCACCCCGACGTGGCACTAGTGCGTTATGTGCGATCAGCAATTACCTCCTTGAGGATGTTCTTGATTTCTTCCTTGCTCGGCACTCTACCAGATATCCTAATGATGTTATTAACGGCAACTGCAGGTATTAGGACAATCCCGTACTTAGAAATAACCTCAGGTGACTTAGCATCCAGCTTAAGAATTTCAGCTACATTGCTAATGCCTAGCTCCTTAACTGCCTCCTCAACTACTTCGTGAGTCTTCCTGCACTTAGGGCATGGAGGCATCGAACCTAGTACCTCGATAATTATCTTTTTACCCATATTGATTACCAGAGTAAGAATTTGTAACCAAATTATAAATATTTAGTTACAAATTTTAACCAATCAAAGCAAGCAGCAATACGTAACACTAGCTTAG
Organism: uncultured Desulfurococcaceae archaeon; assembly: GCA_964417765.1. Lineage (GTDB taxonomy): Archaea > Thermoproteota > Thermoprotei_A > Sulfolobales > NBVN01 > B83-G16. The sequence goes on along the minus strand of CAYQIX010000010.1, from coordinate 26,921 downwards.
AATAAGGGTGTGGGGACAGCTGAAAATATTCAACTGAAATTAATGAAGTTAAATTGCGTACTAAACAATATTGGGTTTCCTATTTAGTATTTCTCCATGGTTTTTCCTAACCAATATCATATTCTCTATTCTGACTCCGTAGTGCTTATGTAAGTACACTCCAGGCTCTATAGTTATTACCATGCCTTCCTTTACTACTTCTTTACTGCCCTTACCTAGCCTAGGCTTCTCATGTACTTCGATTCCGACGCCGTGTCCCGTTGAGTGAATGAAGTACTTATCTAGCCCATACTTTCCTAGAGTTGACCGTGCTGCATCATCTATCTCTTCAGCCTTTACTCCGTCAGCTACCTTATCTATAGCATTGAGTACTGCTTCATTTACTGCTTCAATAACTTTCTTCACCTCTGGTGGCGGGCTACCTACAATTACCGTCCTGGTCATGTCTGCGCAGTAGCCACAGTACTTAGCGCCTACATCAATAACTACGGTCTCCCCCTCCCTGACCTCCTTAGTACCCGGTATTGCGTGAGGGTATGCAGCATTAGGTCCCGAAGCAACTATTGTGTCGAATGCTAGCCCATCAGCTCCCTTAGACTTAATGACGTACTCTATCTCAGCAGCTACTTCACACTCCCTAATCCCTGGCTTAAGTACCTCTAGCCCCCTCCATAACGCCTCCTCAGTAATCTCTAGGGCCCTCCTCATTAAGCTGACTTCTTCGTCAGATTTAATAGACCTCATGTCAGTTACTAGGTCACTTACGTCTTTAACCTCAATACCTTTTTCCTTAGCTCTCGACTCTACTTTACTACCTAGTGAGGTAGTGTAGCTTAAGTCAATACCCAAGCTCTTTATGTTTCTCGATGTCAATTCGTCGACTACGTACTCATAGAGCTTCTTAGTTAGTACCTTGACTTCTACCGCTGGCAGCTGGTATGAAGCATAGGGAACTACTTCAAACCCCTTCACAGAGTCACTAACTCTCCAGTAGTCTAGTGCGGGGACAAACAGTTTCGGGTTCTCACCTCTTAAGATGAGTAAGTAGCTACCTGACGGCTTAGGAAGGCCAGTTAAGTAGAAGACATTGCTTTCCCAAGCGATCAGTGCAGCATCAAGATTTTCAGTTTCGAGCTTATTAATGAGACTACGTAGATTACGCTGCGGAATATTCTTAAGTTCATCCAATATGTAGTCACCATAGTGAAGTTGAGCAGGAAGGTAATTAACTTAAAAAGAACTACATCTGAGGCGGAGCTAGTGTTTTTCGCAGGTCCTGTATCTGTAGCTGCTCACAGATCCATATATGCCAAGGTCAATTACCTCTGAGATCTCATCCTCGCTTAGGAACTCCCTAGCTAATTTCAGTATGTTCTCAAGTGTAGGTTTCTTCCTCACCTTCTTGACTAACTCCATTAGATGAGGCTCGCACTTAGCTACTTCTCGGGCTATGTCATTAAGTAACCTCCTGCCGTCAGAATTCAACACGCAGTCCTTACTGAAAAACCTATAGAAATTAAGTAATAGAACTCTCAAGTAGCTTCTAACTAACTTAGAACTGTTACTTCCTTTACCCTTCACGACATTCACTCTAAATTATGTTAAGTCTAATTGGAAATTAATTGTTGTTCTGCCGCGCCAAGTCACCAGTAAGATGAGGAATATTGCGCATGTAAAAATTTACATGCGTGCTTTAGCCCTCTCTAAGAACTCATCAATTATTTCCTTCATCGAAGGCCCTTCAACTATCTTTAGCTCCCACGAAACCTTAACGTAGGGTTTGTCGATCTTAATTAGCTTGCTAATGTCTGCTGGTGAGCCAATTATTACAACGTCAGCGTCAGCTCTCCTTATAGTCTCCTCCAAGTCTCTCAGCTGCTCAGGAGTGTACCCTGTTGACGGCAGTACCTCAGCCATGTGCGGGTATTCCTCATACATCTTCTTGATTACTCCTACAGCATACGGTCTCGGATCAACAATCTCCGCAGCATCGTACTTCTTAGCTGCTACATAGCCAGCACCGTATGGCAGCCCACCGTGAGTTACTGACGGAGAGTCCTCAATAACTAAAGCTCTCTTACCCTTCACTAGTTCAGGCTTCTCGATGGTGACCTCCATGTCAGCCAGCGCTATCTTAGCCTTCGGATTAGCCCTCCTGACGTTATTAACTACCTTTTCCACATTCTCCTTACTAGCTTGTGACACCTTGTTAACTATTACAACGTCCGCTAACCTAGTATTTACTTCGCCTGGGTATGACCCAACCTCCTGCCCAGGCCTCATAGCATCAGCTACAGTTACCATGTAGTCAAACCTGAAGAATGGGAAGTCATTGTTTCCGCCATCCCACAAGATGACGTCACCTAGCTTCTCAGCCTCTCTCAGCACTTTACCGTAATCTACGCCAGCAAGCACGGGCAAGCCCATCCTGATGTACTGCTCATACTCTTCCCTCTCCTCTACAGTAACGCCCCACTTATCTAGATCCTCATAGGTTCTGAATATCTGAACTACCATCTTGTTCAAGTCTCCGTAAGCCATCGGGTGCCTCACTGGCACTGGCTTCAGGCCACGCCTTACTAGCTCTCTAACAACAGCCCTAGAAACTGTTGACTTACCTGCACCAGTCCTGACAGCAGTAACAGCTATTACAGGCCTAAATGACGAAAGCATTGTCTCCCTAGGTGATAGCAGTCTAAATGAAGCGCCTTTGGCCAGTGCTATCGACGCAATTCTGCCTACATCCTCATATGTTAAGTCACTGTAGGACAGCACCACTTCATCTACATGAAACTCCTTAATGAGCCTTCCGAGCTCAGACTCAGGATATATAGGTATCCCATCAGGATAGAGCCTACCTGCCAGCTCAGGCGGGTACCTCCTCCTCTCAACACCAGGGATCTGAGCTGCAGTGAATGCAATCACTTCATATTCATTATTATCTCTAAAGTACACATTGAAGTTGTGAAAGTCTCTGCCGCCAGCACCAACTACAATTACTCTTTTGCGTCTAGGCACGATAAACACCGAATATTTTTTGTTGTGAACTTATATAAAGTTTATTGGTTACGGGTAAGAAGATTGAACAACTGTTAAAAAGGAAAGACTATTTTTTAACTTAAATTCGAGCAACATAAAAATTTATTTAATGCATCAACACCTACAGGGAAATTTAGAATACTTCCTTTTTTAAATATCTTAGCATATTATTTTCTAAAGCAGAAACTTACTGAACACTCATTGAGTTTCAAGTTTAAATATCTCCTCAGCTACTCGAACAGCCTCGTAAGCATCCTCAAGTGTTGGTGCTTCACTGACTTCTAAGCCCTTAATGCGCTTAACGAACGCCCTCAACTCCTCTTTCAGCGGCTCATCACCTCTAGCTTCATGTCGCTTCCTCCCCTCAGTACTCATAATAATTACCTCACGGTCTCTGAAATTACCTCTAATAAATACTTCTTCAGTAGCTACGTCAACCTCCCTTATTTTCACTGGAAGCAGACCGTCAGCTATGTAAGTTACTAAGGTCTGACCGTACTCTACTAACGCCTCCAAAGTGTGTGTTGCTCCATCCTTGAACTCAATAACATTTACTGATAGAACTCTCCACTTCTTCCTGCCTAGAAAATACTGCGTCAGGTCTATGTCATGAATCATTAGGTCATAAACTATAGGGAATTTTCTGCGCTGCTCAGGTCTTCTCGACAACCTCTTAAATGTGATGTACTTTGCCGGGCCATAAACCCCTAGCAACTCCTTAATAACCTTAGCTACTGGATCGAACCTCACTATGAATCCAGGCTGAACAACAGCACCAGTGGATCTGGCTAGCCTAATTAGGTCTAAAACATCGTCAGATACTAAAGAAACTGGCTTTTCGACGAAGACGTGGACACCCCTCTCAACAAGTAGTCTAGACACCGGAGTTAGCTGATCAATAGACACAGCTACTACTGCGGCACTAATGCCTCTAGCAGCTACCTCAAGCACATCAGTAAAGTAAGTAGCTATATTAAATTCGTCAGCTATTTTCTTAGCCCTACTCTCATCAGCATCAACTATAGCGTCAACCCTAACTAAACCTTCACTCTCTAGCTCCTTAAGAGCTCTAACAATGTTCCTGCCCCAAGCACCAGCACCAACAACAGCGATTCTAACCCTACCCAAAATTATACCCTAAAACCGCTTGAGACCGGGTTAATAACTCAATATTAATAGCATGGAGCTTAATCAAGAAGAAACTCAGTGTCTGCGTGGGTCATCACGAATCAGTTTCCAGGTCGCTCATCACTGTATTTGATAAGGGTATTGCACATCAAATTAAGTCAATACCTAGCTCTTTTATTACAGAGTTAAAGTTCTGCTTAATAGCTTCAGCAACTTCGGCCACACTAATGCTTTTTAGTTCAGCAATTATCTTGATAGTCTCACGTATGAGCTCAGGACCTAGGCTCATTCCTCTGTAGTTGTAAGGACCGTCTGACTCAGTAAGTATAATTTCTAGTGGTGCTGCCTTCACTACTTCCCTCATTTTTCTCTGCATTCTAATAGCTGGATTAACACCTATGTAGTAACCAAGCGATTTTATATTGTCAAGTAGTTCAATAGGACCGGTATACCAGTGAATTATAGCTACTTTAACATCATATTTCTCAAGTTCTCTGAGAACTTCACTCCACGCGCCTGCAGCATGAACTGAGACCCCTCTTCCATACTCGCTAGCAGCCTTGAGAAACTCCCTAAAGACCGACAGCTGCCTCTTGAACGTCTGAGGAACAAACTTCCTGTCAAGCCCTACCTCACCCACGAACTGTGCCTCCCTAATTAATTCGAGAACCTGATTCAAGTATCTGTCAGCACCCTCACTAATACTCCATGGATGTATCCCCACAGCTGGCACTACATTTCTGCATCTCCTTCCTAACTCTACCGTGTGCTTTGATGACTCAAAGTCATCCGACATAGCCACAAGCCTCAAGCACATGTTTCCACAGTACTTATCTACTTCATTACCATACTCATGAAGATGTATGTGCGAGTCAATAATGACCTCCTCTTCTCTGCAAGTAAATGTAGCAGTCATTTGAAGCACCCGAATAGATGCCTGCTAAAACACTATTCCTTCCCTGTCACTTCCTCAACCCACTTAAGGTACCCACTAAATCCTGCAACTATAGGTAAGGCAATGATCTCAGGCACTGTATATGGATGTACCTTACGAACAGCACTGACCAACTGCTCTATGAGTGATGCTCTAGTCTTAATGACCAGAAGCAGCTCCTCATCCCTGCAGACCTTTCCTTCCCAAAAGTATATCGAGGTTACATTCGGCACTATGTTCACACAGGCAGCTAAGTGCTCACTAACTAGCATATTAGCCACTTTTTCAGCTACATCAATATTAGGTACAGTGATTAGCACAACTACAGGTAGATCACGTACTTCACTCACAGTATGTCACCTAGTGTAGAAGTTCCTGGGAGACCTAATGTCCTTTACTTTGTTGCTAAGACTTCCAACTAAAACGTCAAGAGCTGTGAGAAATTAGGTGCTCCACCCCTCACAGGGGTTTGAGTCAATGATTTTCCTCACAAATACCTCGAACTCGCTTGGAGGAACCAGCCCAATTACCCTGTCTGCTTCAGTGCCGTCTACCACAGCCACGGTAGTAGGTACACCCATCACATAATACGCCATAGCTATATCTGGATTCATCATAACGTTGACTCTGATGAATAATGCAGTGTTCGAGTACTTTGCCCCAATACTCCTAAATACCCTATCAAACATCATGCAGTGCGGGCAGTACGTTGAGTAGAAGTTTATAAATACTATCTTGCACTGGCTGATCAGGTCGTTAAGTTCCCTCGCATTACTCACCTCACTGAAGTTTCTGTTGAGGACTCTACAGCAGGGATTCTCGCCAGCATCTCTCTTTTGAAGCAGTTCTTCAGCTAGTTTATCTATTAGCTTCTTAACCTCCTCGTCGTAGCTTTCAAGACCTACACTGGGATGTACTTCACTACGCACTCTAGCACCCTCACCTAGATTTGCTGCACAAGCTAATTAATGTTTATTTAATTTTTATTTACTTTAATACAGCCAATAGTCTGAGGCGTGATGAAGTATGCAGTGTGCACAGCCAATGTATTTAGTATAATCTCCTTTAGGTATAATAGAAAATACCTTGCTTTGGCGTAATGGTACAACTTAATACTACCATTTCAGATTATTCTAATGGAGGGTTCATATTGGGATACGTAAGAGTTAAAGCTAAGGTATGGAATATAGAGAACCCAGCTATTAGTAGGGAGGTAGAGCTTCTAACGGATACTGGTGCCATATACACGGTATTACCTAGTAGCCTCCTTAGAGAATTGAAGGTAAAACCAATAGGCAAGAGAAAATTCAGACTAGCGAATAACCAAGTCATAGAGCGAGATGTGGGAATAATAGGCATTGAAATTAAAGGTATTAAGTCGCACACGATAGCGGTCTTTGGTGATATAGGAGTTTATCTACTAGGAGTTGTGACACTTGAAGAACTAGGACTTGAGGTAGATCCTATAAAGGGGGAGCTAAGACCTATGGAGCTACTTCTTATGTAACGCCTTTAGAATGTAAATCCATTATATCACACCTAATTTAAACATCTATCATGGCTCGAACAACGCCCCTCGTAGGGTCATGAGGCCCTCCGGAATGCCGTAATTTACTTTCTAGTTCTTCACTCTTGAAGTAATTTTGAAGTAGATTACATATTGGAGAAAGCAAAATCATGCTAAGTATAAATACTCATGAAGAAACTAAGCCATAATGCTATGAAGTCTGCGACAATCCAGGCCATGCTCTGCAGTCGATACTCGAGGATCCTTGCTAGGTCTTCACAGCTCGATCCGAACGTAGTCAAAACCAAATTTCTGAGCTAGCTTCAGCGCCCTAGGACTGATTTTAGGTGCTGCAATAACCCCTCTTACCCCTACGCCTAAAGCACTATAGTACTCCATGTACCTTTTCAGCTGATATACTGAGTCTACGTCAGCTAAGGACCTCTTAACCTCAACGATTATTATCTTACCATCCTTTCCTCTAAGCATAACGTCAATTCTGCCGTACGGTGTGCTGACCTCTCTAGCAATAAGGTGTGCTTCTTCTTCAATTATTGATGGATTAGAGGCTATTTTATCTACTAGGTCTTTTTCACTCTTCTCTAATATGAACTTAGCCGTAGTTAGCCTAATAATAAGTACTGCTGAAGGCTCTAAAACCTCAATTCTCAGCTCTTCTCTCGGCCTACTTCTTACAGCCACTATCTCGACATTGCTTCCTGACTCCCTAACAAATACTTGAGCCTTAGGCTGCCAATTAACAGGTTCTCTCCCTGCTCCTTCGTGAACGAGAACTGTGCCGTCCTCCTTAATTATTATGAGTCTGTACGCTTCTCCAGCCTCGCTTGCTGCTCTTCCGGAGTAGTGTATCTTACACTTAGTAACTATGACTATAGTCGCAGCTCTAAACCACCTCCTAACTACGTACTGGAGCTCCTCTGGGGTAACGTTATGTAGGTACTCAACCTTACCTAGGGACATTCTTAAGTACCTCAGCGATGATTGAGACAGCCTCCTTCAGATTGAGGTCTGGTAGCGTAGCTGATGCTGCCTCAGCGTGTCCTCCATACCTCCCGCCAATCCGGCTAGCTAGCTCCCTGCAGATTCTGAATGCTCTGTCATTTAGTGACCTAACAGTAACTACTACCTTCCCCTCCTCCCTCCTAACTAATACCACGTCAGACTTACTCATTTTAGCAAACTCCGTAGCTGCTACACCGAGGAGGCCAGCAAATATCCTTGACTCAGGGAGCTCCAGCGAGGCTATCTTAGCTCCAGCAACCTCCAAGGACCTGTCAGCCATTACCTTAAGGAGCCTGTGAAGAAGGAACTTAGCTATCTTAGCCCTCCTAACCACTTCTGTGTCGTTACTAACATTCTGCCCCTTGAGCATCACATTAACTATGTGTGTCAAGTAGTCCACATCACCTGGGTCCCTGGCTATCGATAACTTAATGAGGTCAGCAACCCTTGTTACTTCCTCACCTCTAGATTCATTGCCTTCACACACGTCAGCTACATCGATTAGGAACTCTTCGTAAGGATTGATTATCGGCTTCAGAGATTCAATCATTAGTCTAGGTGTTGAAGGAGCTTTAGCTAATATCACCTTTGTCTTACCTGAGGCGTCCAGCTCAGATGCATGCTCCCTCGAGCTGACGTGGTGATCAATAATTACCAACTTATTTATTCTCCCTAGCAGGTTCTTGAGAAAGCCAGTAAATTCCTTGCTGAGTGCTAGGTCAAGGACTACGACCTCGCTTAAGTCTTTTTCGAGTCTTCTAGCATCAATCTGTGCTCTCCACGGCTGCGTAAATATCAGCTGTACGTTTTTAGGATAGGAGTCCATCAAGTAGTGCTTTATATATAGAAAAGCGGAAATAATACCGTCGCAGTCGCCGTGGCATATTATGGCTGACTTCATTTCTCTCTCCACTACATTAATCTACACTCTTCTTAGCTTATAAGACTTGGAAAACAAGTATGTTCTTGAAGTAACATGGAGGGTATTACAGGTATTCAGGACCCGCTCACTGTGGCTATCAGGAGGCTAAGGGCGCAGAAATACCACTTAATAGGTACGCACTCAGCTGTTAAGAAGTGCTTATGGGTTCATAATGCGCTAGTAGAGGGGAGGTTCTGCTACAAGTGTAAGTTCTACGGCATAGAGTCGCATAGGTGCATACAGTTCTCGCCTTCGGTCCTCTGGTGCTGGAACATGTGCCTCCACTGCTGGAGGGTGAGACCCCAAGACATGGGCTTAGGGGGCAGTGAATTAACTAAGCTTCCCTATGTTGATGACCCTGACTTCCTTGCTGAACTGGCTATCCTAGAGCATAGGAGGACTGTTAGCGGGTATAAAGACAGAGCTCCTAAGGAGATGTGGGAGGAGGCAATTAACCCTAAGCACGTAGCTATATCACTCACTGGTGAGGCAACGCTATACCCTAGGCTAGGTGAGCTTATAGAGGCATTTCACAGGAGAGGGCTAACTACATTCCTAGTAACTAGGGGTATTAGACCTGACGTACTGGCCTCCCTGAGTGAGGAGCCGACGCAGCTCTACATCTCACTTGAGGCATGGTGTAAGGAGGTATACGAGTACTTCAATAAGCCGCTTGTCCCTAAGGGTTGGGAGCTAACGCTTGAGACGCTAGAGCTCCTGCCATCATTTACGTCACCGACAGTCATCAGAATAACACTTGTTAAAGGCGTAAACATGAGTGATGAAGCTATCAAGAGCTTTGCTAAGCTGATAAATATTGCTGAGCCAACTTACATTGAGCCTAAGGCGTACATGCACGTGGGCGGCTCCATCGAGAGATTAAGTCGGGAGAACATGCCCTCATTCAGAGAGGTAACGGAATTCGCTAAGAAGCTAGCTGAGGAGACGGGCTACCAAGTAGCATCATACTCGATACCATCAAGGGTAGTACTGCTGACTAAGCTTCCAGGACCTATTATTAGGTACGGTAAGGGCTGCCCTAGGGCGTGGGAGGAGTCTGAGGTAGGTGATGAATTCTCAGGAGAGTACGGGCATGTGAGTGAGGTAATATAAGAAACAAGTCGCTAAGTTATTACCTTGTCTAGCATGCCTTTCTCTACAGCTAGCTTAATCTCCCTAGCTATCCTCCTCCCAACACTCATTGGCTCACCCCAGTAGAGGTATGAGTAGGGGCTGCCGTTAACGTAGATGTTAGTGCCAGCTACAATCCTGCCTGAAAATTCAAAGACAATAATGTCTAGGTCGTCCTTAATAATGCTTTCTAAGCAAAACGGCCCTATGACGCCTGGCGGTAAGCTATTCTGTGTCACCTTAACGAACTTGTACCCATAGTCAAGTATCTTAGGCAGCAAGCTTTCTCTTAGGACAAGAGGGAGATTGCCGACAACGACAAAAGTAGGCTCAATCTCTGCGTGCTCTAGGATTTTAGGAGGCACTCTCTTTAGTCCGTCAACTGATGTCTCGTACCTTATGTCAGCACCCAGTAGCTCTACCCTACCTAGTATGGGGCTGTAGAAGTAGTGATAGTAGGCTGGAACACCAATAACGTACTCCTGGATTAAGGCATTTTCATAGCTGCCTATGACTCCCTTCTCAATTAACTCCTTAATACCTCTCTCGATCTCCTGCTTACTCCTAGCTAGGAAGTACCCTCTCCCACCCTTAGCGCCATCTAACTTAACGATAACTAAGCCATCAATTTCTTCACCGTAGCTGTACTCGCGAGGGACCTTAATTCCAGCCTTCTTAAGAAGAGACATTTTCTTTCGCTGACTAGCCTCAACTTTAAATAGTGTCCTCAACCCAAAAATAGGTACTTCAATACCTTCAGCGCACTCTAGCCCGACGTACTCGACATAGCTACCGTGAGGTACTATAATCGTATTTAATTCCTTAAGTCTCCTAATCACGTCTTCACGACATAAGTCACTCCATTTCCTAATCAATACGAAGTTACTTACTAAGTGCTTAAACTCCTTATAGAAAGAAATTCTGTCTTCAACGGTAATTAGGACTGTGCGTAGACCCTCTTTCCTAGCACCATGCAGTATTTGAAGGGCTGAGTGACTACCTAAGACACCTACAGCCAGCTTGTCAAGGTCATAATTCTTGATGCACTCTAGTGTACTCTCACTGCTCAAAGGTTCAACCCGAGATTTTTTCTTGAATTACGTTAAAAAGTTATTTTTAATCAAGTATCATTTCTTGATTTAGCTGAAATTACTTCATTTATGTAAACTAGTTTATGTAATGATGAAAGACAAATTTTTAAGGTATTTACATGAATGATACCACGGAGATGAAGTTGGGCTTAAAAATCTTGAGAGAAGGAAAAAGTAAACGTATATATGTTAAAGATGAGCACACGCTAGTTCTAGAATTCAAGGACTTTGTGACAGCCTTCGATGGTGCTAGAAAAGACAATGTAGTTGGGAAAGGCGTAATTAATGCTAGAATTTCAGCTTACTTATTCAGGAAGCTTGAGGAATCAGGCATTAAGACTCACTTCATAGAGTATGATGGCTGTAGGAGATTACTTGTTAAAAGATTAGAGATGATTCCATTAGAAGTAATTGTTAGGAATTATGCTTACGGTTCGCTGCTCAAGCGCATGCCACTTTTCAGGTCCTTAGATAAGCTAGAGCCACCTATAGTTGAGTTTCACTACAAGGATGACGCCTTACACGACCCACTAGTGCTGAGGGAGGACGTGGTGAGGGCTGGCCTACTTGCTGAGGGTGAGGTTGAAGAGGTTATTGAGACCTCACTAAGGATAAATGAAGTGCTCTCAAAGATATTCGAGAGCAAGGGTCTGAAGTTCATAGATGTTAAGTTTGAGTTCGGTAAAGATAAGGACGGCGAGCTCGTGCTAGCAGATGAGATAACTAGCGATAGCTTCAGGGTAATTGACTCCGAGGGTAGGCATCTCGACAAGGAAGTCTATAGGCGCGGCGGCTCACCGCAAGAACTTATTTCTAGGTACATGGAGCTCCTCGACAAGTTAGGTATAGAGGTCTGCGAGGATGACCTACGCTGTTGAAGTAGTAATTACGAATAAGAAGCAGGCTAAGGACCCTGAAGGAGAAACCATATATAAATACTTGATCCTTAGGCAAGGAGTGAACTCTATTGAGTCGGTGAGGTCGGGTAAGTACCTTCTCTTTAAGGTCCGTGCTAGTAGACCTGAAGAAGCTGTTGAGGTGGTTAGGAGGATCTGCGAGAAGTACCGAATCTACAATCCTATAGTCCACGATATTGAGGTGCGCTTACGTGCATAAGGTAGCTATCATTAAGTTCCCTGGAACTAACTGCGACTATGATGTTGCTTGGGCTGTGAGAAATGTTGACGGGCTCGTACCCTATATCATATGGTATGAGGACTTCGCGCTTCATGGGTGGGACGCGATAGTGGTGCCAGGTGGGTTCAGCTACGGCGACTACCTGCGCGCTGGGGCAACAGCAGCTAGGACTAAAGTCATGGAGGAAGTAGCTGGGGCGGTAGATGGAGGTATTCCGGTACTTGGTATATGTAATGGTTTCCAGATACTCGTTGAGTCAGGGCTTCTTCCTGGCGCACTGCTGGGGAATGAGTCAGGGGCTTTCATATGTAGGTGGGTAAAGCTCAAGGTAGAGAGGCCTAAGGGGCCGTGGATGCTTGAGCTTGAAGACGGGCAGGAACTGAGTATGCCCATAGCTCACGCTGAAGGGAGGTACTTTATTGATGAAGGCACTTACGTCAATGAATTAACTCACGCGCCGCTGATAAGGTATGCTGAGGGCTGGAACCCCAACGGGAGCTTGTATGACATAGCTGGTGTTGCTAGCCGCGACGGCCTGGTGCTAGGGGTCATGCCGCACCCGGAAAGGGCTTCAGAGCATGTCATCACACCTAGAGGTTACTCACCTGACGGCAGGCTGATCTTCCAGAGCTTAGCCATTGCATTAAGGAGGGGTTGGTGACTATGCCCCTGACCAAGAGTGAGGTCGAGGAGATAAGGCGGATCTTAGGGAGGGAGCCGAGACCTGAGGAGTTAGCTATGTTTGAAGCCCAGTGGAGTGAGCACTGCTCATACAAGAGCAGCAGGCTACTGCTGAAGCTCCTGCCTACTAAGGCACCTCACGTACTTGTTGGGCCGGGCAGGGATGCGCCAGCAGTTGAGGTATTTCCTGGTGTAGCGGTCGTCTTTAAGATCGAGAGCCACAACCACCCGTCAGCTGTTGACCCATACGATGGTGCGGCAACAGGTGTTGGAGGAATAATAAGGGATATCTTAACACTAGGTGCTTCACCAATAGCGCTCCTCGACATGCTCTATATGGGTGACCCAGGTAACCAGCATGCAAGCTGGCTAATTAGGGGAATAGTTAAGGGTATCAGCGACTACGGCAATAGGGTAGGTATCCCGACAGTAGCTGGGGACACGTGGTTTGACAGAGCATTCAACAGGCAGCCACTAGTTAATGTTGCGTGCGTAGGTATAGCTAGCACGAACAAGCTCATACTTAAAGGGCCATCCTCAGGCGACGTAATTATTATCGCAGGTAATGCTACAGGCAGAGATGGCATACTAGGTAGCAGCTTTGCCTCAAGACCACTAGCCGAAGATGCGGATAAGGACATTGCAGCAGTTCAGGTTGGTGACCCACTCACGGAGAAGCTACTAATAGAGGCCTTGAGGGAACTGACTGAGAGAGGCCTCCTCAAATACGTTAAGGATTTAGGTGGGGGAGGGCTGACCACAGCAGTAAGCGAGACAGCAAGTGACTTCGGCCTAGGAGCTGAGGTGCACCTAGATAAGCTACACACCAGGGAGGAGGGTCTGACAGCTCTAGAGTTGCTTGTTTCAGAAAGTCAGGAGCGCATGCTACTAGTTACTGACGAAGACAGACTGAAGAATGTTATGAGGGTCCTCGAGCACTATGGTATTCCTTACAGTATGGTCGGTAGGTTTGACACGTCAGGCAGGATCAAAGCTTACTTTAATGGTATGCTAGTTGCTGATGTGCCAGCAAAGGACCTGGCTAGGCCTAGAGTAGTTAGGCGCCCTTCAACGCCGCCGCCTACAGCCCTTAAGGGCCTGAAGCGTGTTGAAGTGCCGGAGCCCAGGAGCATTGAGGATGCAATAATTGCAGTAATTTCGTCACCGAACATAGCCTCAAAGCAATGGATTTTCGAGCAGTACGACCACGAAGTTGGTGTTAGAACCGTAGTTAAGCCTGGACTAGGTGATGCAGCAGTACTTAGGCTGCTTGACGGTTCAGTGAGAGGGATAGCGGTCAAGGGTGACGCTAACCCGCGGTACACAGCGCTAGACCCATTCAGGGGCGCAGCTAACTCTGTTGCTGAATGCTATAGAAACTTAGTAGCTGTCGGGTCAGAGCCACTAGCTATAGTTGATGAGTTAAATGCTGGCAACCCGGAAAAGCCTGAGCACTTCTGGTTCTTCGAGCAGATGGTTAAGGGTGTCGCGTGGATGGCTGACGAACTTGAGCTGCCTGTGGTTGGAGGTAAGGTCAGCTTCTATAATGAGGATGAGGTAACCGGAACTCAGGTAAAGCCTACAGCAACAATCGTTGGGGTTGGCCGTGTTGAAGATGTATCTAATGCAATAACTGCGGACTTCAAGGAGGTAGGCTCGAAGGTACTAGTTGTTGGTGTCACATTTCCTGAGATAGGTGCTTCAGAGTACCTATGGAGAGTCCACGGCCTTGAGGGGGGCGAGGTACCGCAGCCTAGACCTTCAAGAGAGATGAGGACTGCAAAATTCATACGCTCAATAATCTACGACTCCCTAGTTAGAGCTGTTCACGATGTAGAGATTGGTGGTATTGCGGCAGCACTTGTGGAAATGTCAGTGATCTCAGGACTAGGTGTTAGTGTAGACTTAGCTAAGGTTCCTGTAAGAGGTATTACCAGAATTGATGAGGTACTGTTCTCTGAAACTCAGGCACGCTACCTAATTGAGGTGCCTGAAAATTACGTTAGTGAGGTAATGAGGAAGGCTGAGGAGGAGAATATTGAAGTAGCTGTTGTTGGCGAAGTTACTGGTGATACTGAAGTAAAGTTCTCTAAGTCATCCAAGGTGATCGCAACATTAGACTTAAGTACTCTGAGGGATGCGTACTTCAATACCTTAAGGAGGTACTTTGAGGTCACCTAGCCATGTGTGGGATAGCCGCATTCTTTGGCTTTAGGGCCCCGCTGCACACATACAAGCTACTTATAGAGCTCCAGCATAGAGGACAGGAGTCGGCAGGTATCTCAGTACTTAGGGACGGGAAACTCTTTACAGTAGTAAAGAGGGGGTATGTTATTGAAGCATTCAACCCCTCAGATCTCTCACTACCTGAAGTCTACGCTGCTATCGGGCACGTAAGGTACTCAACTACAGGCGGGTACATGGACGTTGGCGGGCAGCCCATTGAGGTAGGCTTGAGGCCTAAGATGGCGATAGCATTTAATGGCAACATAATAAACTTCCGCGACCTCTCGCGCAAGTTGAGGATGAGGAAGCCGCTGACCGATACTGAGGTTCTGGCGCGTCTAATAAGTGAGCTAACTAAGGATAATGGAGGCGATGTTATTGAGGCGCTTAAGGAGCTGCCATACTACGTGATAGGAAGCTATAGCATAGCAGTATTGACTAGTGAGCCTAGGATAGTTATAGCTAGGGACCCTAAAGGCTTCAAACCACTTGCTTACTCCTGCAGCGACAGGTGGTTTGTCGCAGCATCTGAGACAGCTGCTCTTGATGGTGTAGGCGTCGACTTATGGCATGAGGTACTACCTGGAGAGATAGTGTCGTTTGACGGCTACTCCCTAGAGAAGACTGAGGCGCATCTTGCAGACGTACCTACTCCTTGCGTATTTGAATACGTGTACTTCTCTAGACCTGACTCGTTCTTCAACGGTGTCCAGGTGCATGTGGCGCGCGTCAAGATGGGTGGGGCCCTAGCTCTAAATGCGCCAGTAGATGCTGACGTAGTTGTTCCAGTACCTGATAGCGGCAGAAGCTCCGCCCTAGGTTACAGTAAGGCTAGCGGCATACCCATGGATGAGGGCTTAATGAGGAATAGATACGTAGGCAGGAGCTTCATAATGCCTCCGGGCCTTCGCGAGGCACTCTCATCCATGAAGTACGGCGTAGTGAGGGAAGTAATTCGGGGTAAGAGAGTTGTCTTGGTTGATGACTCACTTATCCGCGGGACAACAATGAGGAATATCGTGATGCTTTTAAGGAGGTACGGTGTGAGGGAGGTGCACGTGAGGATAGCTAGCCCGCCAGTACGCTACCCGTGCTTTATGGGCATAGACTTCCCAACGAGGAGGGAACTAATAGCATCTAGACTGAAGGATCCTGCTAGGATTGCTGAGGTGCTGCATGCTGACTCGCTAGCATACAATACTCTGCAGGCACTCACTGAGTCTGTAGGTATTGACTCCCTCTGTACTGCATGCTTCTCGGGAATCTACCCATTCAAGAACTTAAACATTGACCTACTAGAAAGCGTTTTTTCGAGGTGACTTCAATGGCGGGACTTCTCGCAATATACGCGTTTGATGATATATGGAGAGTAGGTAAGTATGTGTACTATGGGCTACTTGCCCTCCAGCACAGGGGTCAGGATGTGTTTCAAGTCTACTCCCTCAGTAATGGAAAAATAACAGGGAAGCGAGTCAGTGAAGTAAAGCAGGAAGTTTTCATGGAGGTCAGCGGGTGGTCAATGATAGCTGCTGCCTTCCCCGACTATGTCGATGTAGATAGCTGCACCTACCTGTTAAAGGCTAATGACCTAGAATTAGCTGTGCTGTTAGACTCGTCACCTAGTGCCCCGCCAGCTGAGGAGGTAGCTAATGCGATATACTCTAGGTATGGGGCGTCAGGAGGAAACTTAGCTAAGGCTGTAGAAGGTGCTGCTGATGTTCTTCACGAAGTTAACGGTCTGTTGGTGATGAGCAGTACTGGTGAGGTCGTAGCTTACCGCAACACTCCCGGGCTGAGGCCTTTAGTGATCGGCAGCTACGGCTTTGACATGGCTATCGTAGCTTCTGAGGCGCCAGCAGTAAGTATTATTGGTGGGGAGGTGCGCCGGAACTTAAAGCCTGGCGAGCTAATTCACCTAACACGCTACTTAGTTAAGAGTAAGCGTATAATGCACTGTAGTAGGTGTTCACTATGTGCTTTAGAGCTAGTCTACATGGCTAGACCTGACGCAGTTATTGATGGTGTCGAAGTATATGAGTTTCGGAGGAGGTTAGGAGAGAGGCTTGCTAAGGTATTTGATAAGAATGTAGACGTAGTCATAGGTGTCCCTGAAACAGCTGTACCGTATGCTATAGGGCTAGCGCACGCACTAGGTAAGAAGTTTGAGTTAGGTTTCATATCTACTGGGTCTAGGGTCAGGTCAGCTCTTAAGACCGACCCCCTCGATAGACTAGTAGCTATTCAGCTAAAGATGAATCCCGTGAGGAGCGTGTTTGTAGGTAAGAAGGTAGCAATAGTTGATGACAGCCTCGTTACTGGTGCGACAGCTAAGACAGTCATACAGATTCTGAGGAATCGCGTTGGCGCTAAGGAAGTTCACCTGCTATTAGCAAGTCCTAAGATAGTTCGTGAGTGCCCTCACGGAACGCCCCTGCCGAATAGAGAAGAACTTCTCGCAGCCAACTTAGACGATGACCTAGCTCTCAAATACGTTGAGGCGGACTCCATCACGTGGATCCCGACGGACACCCTAGGGCAGACAGCGAGTGAGTTCGGCGTAAGCCTCTGCTTATCGTGCCTTGAAGGAGGTGGGCGTAAATGAAGGTCCTGATAGTAGGTGATGGAGGCAGAGAGCACGCTCTAGGGTTGATGGTGTCAAGAAGTGAGACTGAGCCAGTCATCTACGTTGCTGCAGGTCACCGCAATCCAGGACTGCTTAGGTTAGCGGAGGATAGTGGAGGGAGGCTGTACTTAACTAATGTACTTGATCCTGCATCAGTGGTTAGAGTAGCTGAAAACACGTCGCCAGACCTAGTGATTATAGGTCCTGAGGAGCCGCAGTTTCACGGTGTTGTTGACGCTCTGAGAGAGAAGGGATTTACAGTCTTCGGTGCTACATCTGAGTTAGCTAAGATTGAGATGAGTAAAGCATTTGCTAGGGGGCTGATGTGGAAGTATGAGATACCGGGGAGACTAGCCTACAGAGCTTTTGCATCAATAGAGGAAGCACTCGAGTACATGGAGATGGCTGGTGACGTAGTGATAAAGCCTGCTAGGCAAGCTGGGGGGAAGGGCGTCAAGGTAATAGCTGATACTCAGGCTTACCTAACAGAGGACAGAGCCCAAGTTAAGAAGGATTACGTGAAGAAGCTGTTTCGTGAGATTGCTGCGAAGTATAGGGACATAGATGTTAAGGTACTAATCGAGCAGAGGGTCGAAGGTGTAGAATACACTGTCACGGTTATAACAGATGGCTCTACGGTCCTGCCACTGCCTGCTGTCCAGGACCACCCACACGCATTCGAAATGGATCTCGGCCCTGAGACAGGCGGTATGGGAAGCATTGCTGGGCCTGGAGTAGTTCCACCTTTCCTCACACGCCATGAGTACGAAGTGAGTGTTGACATAATTAAGAAAACGATTCAGGCACTTCAGGAGGAAGTAGGTGAAGCATATAGAGGAGCGATATCAGGCCAGATGATGCTGACTGCGGTGTGGGGGCCGACGGTCATCGAGTTCTACAGCAGGTTCGGCGACCCTGAGGTAGCTAACTTAATACCTATTATTGACTCAGACTTTCTTGACATCCTAGATAGAGCAGCTACGGGGAAGTTAGCGGGGGCTAAGTTAAGAATTCGTGAAGACCTAGCTACTGTTGTAAAAGCTGTGGCACCTATGGGGTACCCGAACAATAAGTCGCTAGGCCGCGGCCACCCTGTTGAAGTCAGGAGTGAAGCACTAAATAGGAATGACTGCTACCTACTATATTCAGCTGTAGAACTGAGAGATGATGGGAGATTATATACTACCGGCTCGAGAGCTTTCGAAGTTGTGTGCAGCGGTAGGACAATAGAGGAAGCCTCAGCTAAAGCAGAAGATGTGGTCGGGGCGGTGAGGTGCACCGACGGCTGGCCTCTTATACACAGAGCCGACGTCGGGTCAAGGGAGCTACTTAGGGAGAGGATCGAGTTAGCTGAGAAGATCAGGACTGTCTACCAGTATAGAGCCAAGAGGGGTGTTCTTGGTACGTCAATAGTGTGGGTGCCAGGTAAGGGTATTTTCCTCGACCCACTTCAAAGCCCTGTTAAGGTGAGGAGGTGAGTCCTGTATGAAGAGGAGTAAGCTCTCAACCCCCCTCCTAGAAGGATCGGTAAAAATCCTCTTACTAGGCGGCGGTGAGCTAGGTAAGGAAGTAGCTATTGAAGCTCAGAGGCTTGGTGTTGAGGTAGTTGTGGTTGACAGATATGACTGGGCGCCAGCAATGCACGTAGCCCACCGCCGCTACGTAGTCAACATGATGAATTCAGAGGCAATTAAGGCTATTGTCAGGAGAGAGAAGCCCGATGCGGTGGTCCCGGAGATAGAGGCTATCGCCGTAGAAGCTCTAGAAGAGCTTGAGGATGAGGGCTACTTGATAATACCTAACGCTAAGGCAGTTAAGATAGCTATGAATAGAGTCGAGTTGAGGAGATTTGCAGCTGAGGAGCTAGGCTTACCTACTACACGTTATGCCTTCGCCGAGAGTCCTGAGGAAGCTGTATATGCGTGTGATAAGGTAGGGTACCCGTGCTTAATAAAGCCTGAGATGAGTAGCAGTGGCCACGGGCACGCTAAAGTCACTGAGCCTTCACCGAGAGCTGTTAAGAAGGCGTACGAGTACGCAGTGAGGCACGCCAGAGGTGAAAGTAAGAAAGTGATCGTTGAGGAATTCGTGGATCTTGAGACAGAGTTCACGGTCCTTCCATACAGGTACGTAGCTGATGGCAGCATAGCTACAGTCGCTCCTGAGCCAGTCGAGCACTGGAGGTACGGCAAGTACCACTACATTGAGTCGTGGCAGCCGTCAATGAAATCACGCACTGTAGTGGAGAAGGTAAAGGAGATAGGACTTAAGGTTGCTGAAGGTCTCGGTGGGCTAGGGATCTTCGGAGTCGAGGTATTCCTAACGAAGGACGGCAGAATACTCTTTAGTGAAGTAGCTCCAAGACCTCACGATACGGGTATGGTTACCATGGTTACTCAAGACTTAAGTGAGTTCGCAGTACATGTAAGGGCTATTCTAGGGCTCCCAGTGCCTGAGCCGAAAGTACTGACTCCTGGAGCTAGCTACGCTGTCTACGCTGAGGAAGGCAATATATGGGCACCTAAGTTCGAGGGCATATACGAAGCCTTAAGAATTGATGGAGTTAACGTCAGAGTATTCGGCAAGCCCTACACCTACGAGGGTAGGAGGATGCTGGTAATTCTAGCTAGGGGTGAGTCTGTGAAGGAAGCTAGGGAGAAGGCTAGGAAGGCAGCTTCTCTAATCAAGGTCGCGAGGTAACAGGCTATGTGCAGGAGGAAGGTAGCTATAATCGTTGGCAGCAAACGCGACCTGCCTGTAGCAGAGAAAGCATCAAAGATACTTAAAGAGTACGGGATAGATCATGAGATCAGAGTGCTAAGCGCTCACAGAAATCCTAAGGAGCTTGAGGATTACATAGCTAGTAGTGATGCGTCGGTATTCATAGCTATGGCTGGGCTAGCAGCGCACCTACCGGGCTTCATAGCATCAAGGACTAGCAAGCCAGTAATCGGCGTCCCACTAAACGTAGCTCTAGGAGGCCTAGACTCACTATTGAGTATCGTCCAGATGCCCCGCGGAGTCCCGGTAGCGACGGTAGGAATAGATAATGCTGAGAACGCGGCATACCTAGCTATCAGGATACTCAACCTGTGCACGGAGGCTAAGGAGGGTCAATAGTGGAGCGCTGGACCTACGCTAAGGCTGGTGTAGACTTACGTAAGCACAGGTTAATGCATGAGAAGGCGCTAGAGATGATGGCTAGGTTAGCTAGAGAAATTAATGCTGAGGTAGGAGGTCTCGGGGGCTACGCGTCGTGGATTAGGGTGGGTGGCAGCAGGATTGTACTGCATGCAGACGGCGTAGGTACTAAGTCAATTATTGCTGCGAAGCTAGGGAATTACGAGGTGATTGGCTGGGACTGCGTAGCAATGAATGTCAATGATGTTGCTTGTGAGGGTGCCGTCCCCAAGGCACTCGTAGATTATGTAGCTATGCCTGAGGCTGATGAAGAAGTGTTCGCAGACATCATGAGTGGGATCTTGAGCGCTGCTGAAGTCAGTAAGGTGGCTGTACTAGGTGGAGAAACAGCTATACTTCCAGACCTAGTTAACTACGTTGATGCTGTCTGTGTCGTCCTAGCTGAGAAGTCCTTAGACTTCAAGAACAAGGCTGAAGCTGGTGATGTAGCTATAGGGCTAAGAAGCAGCGGAATTCACGCTAACGGCTACTCGCTAGTTAGGAAGGTCTTGGAGAGTACGGTGGGTTATGAGGGAGTTATAGATGGTGTTGACATGCCTAGGGAGCTGCTGAAGCCGGTGGTCATATACTCGAACTTCACTCTGGAAGCTATTAGGAGGGGGTTAATCAACTCAGCAGCACATATAACTGGCGGAGCCTTTACTAAGTTGAAGAGGGTGCTAGGTGAGGATAAAGACATAATCCTCAACATGCCTGAGCCCCACCCGATATTTAAGGTAATTATGAAGCTAGGTAACGTACCAGTAAGCGAGATGTACAGGGTCTTCAACATGGGTGTGGGATTAATTGTTACAGCACCTAGCAGTAACGTGAGTGAGGTTCTCGACCTAGCCAGCAGGTATGGTCATGAAGCACACGTGCTAGGTGAAGTAAAGGAGGGGTCAGGTAAGGTATTTATTAAGTCTCCCTGGGGTGATGAGCTTGAACTCTAGCCTCAAACCGTACTTCAAGCCCGACGAACTTCTCGAAGGATATGATCTCAAAATAGATAAGATGCACATAGGTGCTATAGCCAGTCACTCGGCACTCGACGTATTCGACGGCGCTAAGGACGAGGGTTTCTGCACTATAGCTATATGTCAAAGAGGTAGGGAGAAGCCCTACCTACGCTTTAGGAGAGTGGTAGATGAAGTCATGGTACTTAATAAATTTGCTGAGGTAGTTGATGAGGCTGTGGTCAGCAAGTTAAGGTCTCTGAACACTATATTGGTTCCGAATAGGAGCTTTTCTGTATACGTGGGGTACGACAACATTGAGACTAAGTTACGCATACCCATATTCGGCAACCGCTACCTCCTACGATGGGAGGAGAGAACAGGTGAGGCAAACTACTACAGGCTGCTAGATGAAGCAGGCATTAAGAGACCTAAAACTTTCAGCAGCCCAGACGACATAGACGGACCTGTCATAGTCAAGCTCCCTGAAGCTAAGCGAAGGGTTGAGAGGGGGTTCTTCACAGCTGTAGACCGCGAGGACTTCTGGAGGAAATTCAGGAAATTAGTTCAGGATGGGGTGATACGTGAAGGAGACATAGAGAATGCCGCTATTGAGGAGTTAGTTATTGGCGCGCACTTCAACGTCAACTACTTCCGCAGCATAGCTAGGGACGATGTCGAGATACTGAGTATTGATAGAAGGATACAGACAAACCTTGACGGCTTTCTGCGCATGCCAGCTGATGTACAGCTCGAGCTTAAGAGCATTAACATACGGTACATAGAGGTAGGGCATGAGGCAGCAACAATACGCGAGAGTCTGCTGAGCAAGCTCTTCGACATAGGTGACAGATTCGTTGAAGCTACAAAGAAACTCGTTCCACCAGGTATTATAGGTCCCTTCACCCTGCAGCTCTTCGTAACACCAGACCTCGACGTGGTTGTGTTTGATGTAGCAACTAGAATAGGTGGCGGAACAAACATCTATATGGGCATTGGAAGCCAGTACAGCAAGCTGTACTTCGGTAAGCCGGTAAGCATAGGTAGGAGAATAGCTATGGAGCTGAAATGGTGCTTAGAGCAGGGATGTATCGACAGGATAGTGACTTAATACATTGAAATGAATTACTTTTTACGTTGATGTTGAATATGCTAACAGTTGCTCATACGGTGGGTTTAACCACTTAATGTGATTACATCTACGTAATGTAATACTTATAAATTATCTTGAGTTCCTAGGGTGGAGATAAGATGCGAGTAGGTAACTCAATAATTGACTTAATAGGTAGCACACCTGTGGTTAGAATTAAGAAGGTAGTTCCTGACGACGTTAAAGCGGAAATCTGGGGCAAGTGTGAGTTCATGAACCCTACAGGGAGTGTTAAGGATAGAATGGCTCTCTATATGATTAGAGAAGCTGAGAGGACGGGTAGGCTAAAACCTGGAATGACCTTAGTAATAGCTACAACAGGTAATACAGGAATAGCATTCGCTGCTTTAGGTGCTGCCCTAGGGTACAAGGTGCTAATAATCATACCTGAAGAGATGAGCGAGGAAAGATTCTTCCTCATGAAACTCTATGGTGCTGAATTTATTACGACACCAGGCGGTGAATCGGACGTAGGAAAGTCTCTCGAGTACGCCTATGAGCTAGCTAGGAGGGAGCCGGACAAGTATTGCGTACTTGATCAGTGGGACGATGAAGCTAATGTTAAAGCGCACTACGAGACTACGGGTAAAGAAATACTTGAGCAGCTAGGTAAGGTAGACGCGTTTGTAGCTCACATAGGTACGGGAGGTACGCTAGTAGGTACTGCAATGAGGCTCAAGGAGGCAAACCCTAAGACCATAGTTGTTGCAGCAGAGCCTGCTGAGTGTCCAGTAGCTCACGGCTGGTTCCACACAGGTAAGGAAGGTCCTTGGGGTAGGCACGAGATAGAAGGGGTTGGAGACGGGTTTGTGCCAAACATAATTAGGAGACACAAGGATGTGATAGACGACTTCATAACGGTAAGTAGTGATGAAGCCATTGAAATGGCTAGGAAGCTTGCAAGGGAGGAAGGTCTAGCAGTAGGTATTTCGTCAGGAGCTAATGTTGCGGCAGCAATAAAGGTAGCTAGGAAGTACAAACTACCTGAGGGGAGTAAGGTAGTTACGATACTACCTGACTATGCAGCAAGGTACTTCAGTACGAGGTTGTTTAGAGAAAAGAGGAAATCAAAAGACTGATTTTCTACTCCCAGAGTTAATCTTCAACTACTTCGGTTCGTAAGTTACTTCTATTTTAAAGGATTATGTATTAATTATTGGGGCTGACTCCGTGCCGCAGAAGGAGCCAAGAATTCTTTCAGCAATTACTATCTTACTAATATCTATAGTTCTCTCAATAACTATAGTTGTTGCAGCGGCTCTGCTGCTTCTGCTTGGAGGGTCCTTAAGCTTAAAACAAATATTTACTGTGATTACTGCTATAGCCATACCCGTCTTTGACGCATGTCTACTAGTGACGACATTTCCCTTCATTATTAGAAAGGGTTTAGTGAACTCCTTAAGGATACGCCCTGAGCTGAACTTAATTATTCCGGGATTGGTGTGGGGTGCTGGAGTATTTGCTGTTAACCTTGCTGCATCACTGGCCGTTACTCAGTTTTTTGGTGAAGGCCTCTACGGTGGAATCTATGAGTACTTTATTAGTTATCCGCTGACAAAGTACGTATTTATTGCGTCAGCAATTCTATTGGCACCCGTAGCTGAAGAGCTCTACTTTAGAGGGGTGCTATACGTATCCCTCAGAGCTAGATTAGGTGTTTTAGGTGGGGCTGTGTTGAGTGCTGTAGTGTTCGCGGCTATCCATGGGCTGCCGGCAGCTTTCATCACGCTCTTGATAGTTGGTTTAATGCTTGCTTACGTATTTGAAAGATATAAGTCACTCACACCTGCGATAGTTGCACACTTAATCAATAATTCTCTAAGTATATACATTCTACTAGCACATCGTCCATGATTAATGGCAGCGTCAATAACATTGCTGCCTGCTCTTAAGTAGCTTAGCTACTTTAGAGAGATATCTTGAGGTCTTCACCGCTTCTACAGGGACCTCAATCAAATCACCGTCTTCAATGACGTAGTGTCTTCTCTTAGATTTGCTCCCAGTTATCTTGAACACCTCCTCAACCATGTAGTGGAGTTGAGTACAGTGTGGTGAGCCATCAACAGTTAGGACAGCTACCTCCTCATAATTACTCCTAGCTAGCACGCCAGCAAGCTTAAAGCCGACCATATTCATGTGCTCCTCTTCAAGGCACACACTCACCTTGGCATAGTCGCGGAAGATATCCAGTCCAAGTATTTTAGGATGTTCAACCTCAACACATCTCCCGATAATCAACAACTTATTGAAGTTCCGGATGAGCCTAGACTTAGCGTTAATGTCTATCAGCTTAGGTATTCTATAGACTGTCATGACTTATCTATAAACTAGTGTTCTGTGAAGTATAATAAGTTAGATTTGAGCAGTTGGTCAGGCCGGCGTTAGAGACGTAACTAGTACCGTGCCTGCGAGGCTTGTTAAGCTTATTAGGATGTTATCATCTACAGGGTTGAGCTCGAAATGCTCAATTATTGAGGCAGCACCTGCCAGAGGTATTCCCAACGGACCTACTAGCCAGTACGCTATAGGTGCGCAGACAGCAAACATAGCTATGTTGCCCCACCAAGACTTTGTTCTGCGCTTGAAGAGGAAGTTCCTAGTAAGTCCCGTTGCTGCGTCACCGAACGACATGAACAGTACGGGAACCTGCGCGTAAATAGGGCTACCTAGGAAGAGCCACGCCAGCAGCACAGCCATACCCCACATTAAGCAGAAACTGACTTCATGCATATTTTCCCTCACCTGAAACCAGTACATGAGTCTGCCTCTGCGGTGGGGAACCCAAGTTACTACAGATAGTGCAGCTGCGAGAATCGACGGTAGGGTCGGGGACGTAAATAAGGTGGGCAGGATAAGTGCTATAACACCTCCAGCAAGAACGTGAATGATCTTCCTGTTGAAATATACTGCTGAGTCATGACTGACTCCTTTAGATCTGAGCGTGTCGTAGAGCAGCTTCGTAGAGTAAATAACTGCTAGCGTGTACGTGAATAGGACTATAGATGTAGCAGCTTCCTTAAGTGGGTCGTCAGGGATGAGCACCTCAGTATGTAACTCAATTAACATTACTTACTTCCTAATGGGATAGGAAGGCCTAGGCTTAAAAATTTTCTATTACTAGTGAATGAATCAGCAATCAAGCCTTAACTAGAGTACATAACAGCAGCTTATGTAGGTAAGGACTTCTCGACAATCTTCATTAACGACCTAGTCTCAGCATAGACAAGTATCCAAGCAATTACAGCCAGTACAGAGAGGAAGGGTATGAAGCTCAGCACAATGCTAATTATGAACAGAACTCCTGCAACCACCATGATAGTTGACTTCAGCTTGTCATTTATCTTGAAGCAGAGAACAGCTATTCCTATGACACCTATTAATATCAGCACCCACGCAACTATGAGTAGCAGCACTCCTATACCTATGAACGCAGTTAGAGCTCCGACAATAGCTAGTACCACACCAACCACTAGACCTACTTTAATGAGTGTGGAAGCTGTGGAAAATCCGGGATCATACCTGACGAAGTCCTCAGCTGCTGGCACGAGCTTACCGAAAATTCCTATGAGGGCTATGACCAGTCCTGCAGTCATGACCAGCATGACAGCTAAGATAGCTGCGATAGGTAGCCTCAGTGAGCCCAATACTGCTCTAACCTGCTCCCTAACAACTTCCTCTGCGCCCGGCCCCATAGGTGAGGTAATGTGCGGACTCACCTGAGGAATCACTGCAGACATTATCGCGTAAACTGAAGCAGCTGCGAGTGCCATCCCGATCACAACAACAGCAGTAGCCACTAGCATTAGTAATGAAGCGCGATTTAACTTCTCTAACCCGCTATATAGGTACACTACCTTCTCAGATCCCTCAAACATGAGAAATTACCTGCTCCACTAAACTGTTCTATAAAACTTATAAATATTTAGAATACTGACTGGCGACTCTCATAGGCAAAAATATTACCTATCGCACCTTAAGTAATTAAGTGGGGAAGTTAAGAGTAAGGTGCTTGCGCTGATGAAACCGAGACTGAGGAGCGGTGTTGCTGAGATAATCTCCGTTACTGTACTAATACTAGTAGCTGTAGCTATAGGTGTGGGATTCTACTATACAGCTAAGTCACTAATTGACGAAAGTGCTGCTAGGGTGATGAGGTCTATAAGTAGAGCACAAGCTCAGCTAGGAAACTACGT
>CAYQIX010000009.1:0-33401 GCA_964417765.1 uncultured Desulfurococcaceae archaeon | reverse complement strand
TCTTAACGATTACTGGATCTATTACATTTAGCTTGACCATGTCCTCAACTATCTTCCCGTTCATCACATCTATACCTGCACTTACTTTGCCCTCACTGTGCAGCTTTCTCAGATCCATTATTGCCTGCAGCGGGTCAAGTCCTGCTGTCTGCGCCAGAATCGTCGCTATCTCCTCAAGCGCGTCAGCAAAGGCCTGTATTGCTAGCTGCTCCTTGCCGCCAACTGATTCCGCATACTTCCTCAGCCTGAGGGCTAGTTCTATCTCAACTGCACCACCACCTGGAACAACCTTAGGATCTCTCAGCACGTTTCTGAGAGCGTGCAGTGCGTCGTTCATACTCCTTTCTGCATCATCAACTATCATATCGTTTGCTCCACGTATTAATATCGTAACTGCCTTCGGATTCTTGCATCCCTCAATGAACACCATTTTGTCATTTCCTACCCTCCTCTCCTCAACAAGCTTAGCGTAGCCTAGGTCATTAGGTGTTAGATCTCTAATACTCGTCACGATTCTGCCGCCAGTTGCTCTTTCTAGTTTCTCCATGTCTGATCTTTTTACTCTTCTTACTGCTAGTATTCCTTTCTTTGCTAGGTAGTGCTGAGCAACATCATCAATACCCTTCTGACAAATCACAACATTAGCACCAATAGAAGCAATCTTCTCAACCATATCTCTCAGCATCTTCGTCTCTTCGTCAAGGAACATTCTGATTTGCTCAGGTGATGTTATGTTTATCTTTGCTGTTATATCAGGCTTTTCAATCTCTAGTGGTGCATCGATCAGGGCTATCTTAGCCTCCGTAACTCTCCTAGGCATGCCTGGATGAACAACCTCCTTATCAAGGACTATACCATCAACTAGCTGCGTGTCAGCTAATGAAGCACCTTTCTTCTTCTCTATCTTTACGTTATCCAGCCTAACTCTGTAGGTGCCGTCCGGCCTCTTCTCAGCAACCTTCACTACAGCATCTATTGCTATGTCAATGAACTTGTTCAGCAGGTCTGGGGTTGCTAGGTATTTGCTTGAAAGAGTTGAGTAAGCAATCCTCCTGAGATGGGGTCTAGCACGCTCCAGCCCCTCAGGAGTGTCGATGTCCTTGACGTCGACCTTTATGCTGATTTCATCTAGTATCTCGAGCGCTTTATTCATTGCTTTCTTATACCCTTCTATTATTATTGTCGGGTGTATGTTCTGATCTAGTAGATTCTCTGCCTTAGCAAGCAGCTCTCCTGCTAAGACAACAACAGACGTTGTTCCGTCGCCGACCTCCGCATCAACCGCCTTAGCTGACTCAACGAGTAACTTAGCTGCTGGATGCTGCACCTCCATCTCCTTAACTATTGCAGCCCCGTCGTTGGTCACAGTTATATCACCGAAACTGTCAACTAGCATCTTGTCCAGCCCTCTAGGACCTAAGCTAGTCTTTAGCACTTCAGCAAGTGCCCTAGCAGCAATTATGTTGTTGCGCAGTGCCTCCCTACCATACGTTCTGGTAGTGCCTTCCTTCAGAATCACCACAGGAACACCATATAAGGCTGTCATGGTCCTAACCCCATTAGTTCTAGTAAGGACACCTCTATATAAGTTTTTTGATTAAGCACTCTGAGCTTCGAACCTAACGTGGACTTAAAGAACAGTGTAGGCATTAAGTAGATAAGTAAAAATATCTTAGCAAACGTATGATTTTAATTAGGGAACATTTATGAGTTCAAAGAATAGTATTAAGTTACCGTTCCTTGAAGAGGTAATTCAGGCATACAGTGAGATAGTAGAGAATAAGGAGGATATTGACAAAGGTAACCTACTGATAGCTCTTCTAGCTGGTACAGGAGCGCTGCTGTGGTATGGAAGAAAGATCGACTCAGATAGTCTAAGCGAATACTATGGAAAGTTACGTGATGCCATTCTTGAGGGGCCCGACCTCCTTAATCCTTATGTCCTTGAGTTACTGAGTATACTCTCAGAAGGCTTAACAGATGAGACATTCCAAGAATTCATACTGAAGCTGCGTATGGTCTTGAAGGAGGATACTCTAGATAAGCTTGAGGTTTGATCATCATATCACGCAGTAACATGCGTAATCATATTACCTTTTCTACTTTCCACCCATTATACTGAAAATGAGCTTGCACCTATTAGTGCTGATATTTAGAATGGCGGGTTTATACCCCATGAAGAAAGCGTCTCACGCAACCCTATCCTCAGAGCTTGATAGTCTTTCTTAAAGTTACCAAAGCAGTCACTTTGCTCAAATACCTGTCTACCCTTAATGAATGCTGTAATTACAGGTCTCTCATCACCTTTCATTGAAATGTCTAGTATAGCATATGCCAGGAGGCCCCTTGACACAGATTCTAACCTCTTAAGCACCGAGTACATGAGTTTTCCTAACTCTGTACTTAGGTCTAAGTAAGCTAATACAGCAACTTCATTTGTATACACGAACTTTCTTGCTTCTTCAACGTTTTTTAAAATCTTCATGCTCTTATATCACCAGTGCACTTACTTGAGTACTCTCTCCTCACGATCTCCTTCTCACTTCTACTTAAATATATCTCGATATCAATAAGTGTTCTTTTCTCCTTAGGATGCTTAAGCCCCAGCCCATTAACAAGTACATAATCGTATTTTATAAGATCACTGAGCTGCTCACATGTTAGCGAATTAACAAAGTCAATAAAAGCATCCTTGAAGTTCATTTTCTCCTTTACTTCCTTCTCGGACACGCTAGCACCACAGACTAAGCACGAAAGGTCCGGCATTAAGGCATTAAAACCGCACTTAGGGCATTCTGCTGGTAGTACTGGCAACTTATTCCTCAGCCACATATTGGCCCACTTATTTCTTAGTATCTGAAGTAGATCGTCTCTTCCTGCTTTTTTGACCTCAACATATATCTTAGGTGCAAGTCCTAGTATGGAGTCACCGATATTGTAAACTATGAATTCAAGCTGGGTAGGCGTGAACCTACTTAACAACATTGTCAGTCTAGAGGCTATTATAGGGTAAACTCTCTCTGAGTATCGCATAAATCTCTTAGCTACAACTTCAGCCTTAGTATAGCTCGAGGTAGAACCATACAGCTGAATTATTATGTCTTTTAGCAAATCTACGTATTGCTCATGTGTAAGTCCTAAGAGGTCTAGGCCAGTAAGGGAGACTATATTATCTATATGTTTTTCAATCCAATTATCTAAATTTACCTCTCTCTTTTTTCTAGATTTAGCTGACTTCCTAGCTTGCTTGGCGCCTGCTACATTTTCCTTATCAGTAGCCGTGCTACTCTCTTCTGCCTTTCTTGATGACTTTCTTGACCTGCTTCTACTACCTGATCCTGATTTCTTTCGAGGCATTATACCACACTTCTATGAAGGAGGAACCCGTTGTAGTAAGTTAGTCTCAAATCTTAAATACCCTTAATAGTCGTCCTTACCTCAATCACATCCCCATCCTCAAGCACATGGTTAAGGCCTACCCTCTCACCTGGGTACTTAGCTGAAGGTCCCCATATCCTAGCGTACTTAAAGTACTTTACGAACTCCTCCCTTACTCTCCTAACTGCATCCTCTACCGTCGATCCCCTCTTCAGAATTAATGGTTCAGGCGAAGGCTTAGGTGAGTTAGGCTCTTTCGTGTAGACTCGTATTATGTCAGCTAACTTAAATACCTTACCCGGTATGTCATTTAAGCCTATTCCAGCTTTTGCAGAAGTAACAACTACTTCAGCGTCCGGCAGCAAATCCTTAATGCTATTAACAACTTTCGTAATGAAGTCGTTGCTTATTAAGTCAGCTTTATTTAGTACTACTAGGCAGGGTTTATAGGTTACCGTTTCATATATCGCCTTCTCAACGTCCTCAAGCGTCACTTCACCATATATTCTGACCTCAACACCATACATTCTGCTTACCTCCAACAATTTCCTTATGTCATCTATTGAGCAGTCAAGCAGCTTTCCGCAGAGTACCACCTTAACCCCATGTATTGCCTTAGACTTTCTTACTAAGACCTTGCCTCTCGGCTTCTTCAGATATATTCCTGCTGTCTCAAGTTCCTTAACTAATACCTTGACTTGTCTTAGCGGCTCATTAGACAGATCAATAACTAACATTAAAACATCAGCGTTCCGCGCTAAACCCAGAACCCTAGTACCCCACCATATAGCTCCGCTAGCTGAGCCCTCAACCAGGGCTGGTGCCTCAACTATTTGGAAGTAAATGTCTTCATAACGCATCATTCCAGGTACAGGCTTCTTCGTCGTGAACGGGACGTTAGAAACCTCAGGCTTTGCATTAGTGAGCAATCGTAGAAGTGAGCTTTTACCTACTTGAGTCATGCCGAGCATAATAACTTGAGCTGCACCCTCCTTCTCAATGAAGAAGCTTATACCGCTACCCGATCTCCTTAACTTCTTCTCTTCGATCTCCTCCTTCAGTTCTGATATCTTCCTCCTTACCCACGCACGGAGGTTTTCAGTACCCTTATGCTTAGGTATAGCTGAGAAGAACTCCTTAAGAGCAGCTAATTTCTCCTCAGGAGTCCTAGCTTCGAGATACTTCAGCCACTTAGCCCTAGCTTCTGCCGGCAGATTCGTCGGCATCGTCCACAGACCTCCGAGTTATGCCAGTAGCTCTACACTCAATAAAAATACTAAACTAAGAGCTAATAATATCTAGGTTCTACAGCAACACTCAGCTATTTAATTAGCGGTACATACTCACTAGAGGTGGGTATGGCTGGAAATAACGACCTAATCGTAGGTATTGACGAAGCTGGAAGAGGTCCTGTAGTAGGTAACATGTTCATTGTCTGCTTAGGTGTGAGTGAAGACTACTTAGGCGAGCTAATTGAGCTAGGCGTAAAAGACAGTAAAAAACTGTCACCTAAGAAGAGATTTGCGCTTGCGCCAAAGATTTCACGCTTAGCTAAGGTCATCATTATTGAATCTGTTAAACCGGAGTACATTGATAAGCACAATATTAATGCGATATTTGCTCAGTTCGTCGTTAAATCGCTGGAAACGATACTGGCTGCTAGATTAAGAATAAAGCACGTATATATAGATACCGTTAGCGGCAGGAGATTCCGTGACGCGATAGCAAAGTACTTGCTTACGTGTAACTACGATATACCTATAAGTATTGAGCCTAAAGCAGATGAGAAATATCCCATAGTGGCAGCAGCATCGATAATTGCTAAGTATTTGAGGGACTCACACATAAGAAAGTTACATGAAGTATATGGTGACTTCGGGAGCGGATATCCTTCTGATCCAAAGACTATTAAGTGGCTAAGTAAGTACTCAAGCGAAAGCGAGCTACCACCTATAATTAGGAGGTCCTGGTCGACCTTGAAGAAGTTAGGGATATTCAAGAAGGAGGGTAAAGGGCTTGAGAAATGGCTTAAGTGACCTACGAGATAATCTTCCGTACTACTTTCAGAATAATTGCTAGTGGATCCTCAAAGATTGTTCTCAGTTTGCTAATGTGTTCTGTGTAATCCTCCTTATAGGAGGTACCCTTACTAGTCATTAATTTGATCAACTCATCATCACTTCTAGCCACATGTAGAGGGAAACCCTTACTAGCCACGTAGTCGTTGACATAAAGTTTGAATGGGAAGTAAGTTATCCCTAAAGTACCTAGCAATGCTGCCTCACGAGCTAGCGTAGCACCCCCAGTAATGACTGCCCTTGCGAAGTATACCAGTGAGACACCATCATACATTCCCTCAATTAACTTTACATTGACACCGCGGTCAATGAGTTCCTTAACTATAGATCTATCAGTACTATACCTAGGAAGTAGCACAATTGTATAGCCTAAGCTACTCAACTCCTTAATAACTTTAACCGGATTCACTGACGGCTTTCTGCTGTAATAGGTAGCTAGGTATTCGTGCGGCCTAAAGACGACGTAAGCGAAGGGCTTAAGGTTAAGTACTGAAGTAATGTACTTTTCGTCCGGCCTAGAGCGCAGTATCCAAGCTAGCTCATCAACACCTTCATACTGATATATCTCACTTCCATCCCGGTAAGCATACTTCTCTATCTCGTACCTAGGGATTGCTGCAGATGAAATAATAGCGTCAGCTAGCGGCAGTGACAGCCTGCTGGGTATTACTGCATGCGGAGAATCCGTCAGTGCAACATACTTTATACCTAATCCAAACGCAACGCGTGCTGCAGGAGGATTAGGGTATGCTACTAAGACATTAGGCATTACCTTAAGTGACGTTAGTAAGTCGAGCAGCCCCTTCATTCTTTTAATATCCTGCATTACCTTCTCCTTGCCGCCGCCTTCACCATATGACCCGACAACCATGGGCTCAAAGCCAAACCTCTTGATAGAACCTATAGTATACTCATAGTCTCTGCACGTCAGTAGTACATCATAACCCAACAGCTTCAGCTCCTTAGCAATAATTGAGAGCAGCGTCCCTTGCTTTGAGGTCATAGCATCTAGCCATATAGTTGTCACTGCTATCACCTTCAAGCGCTAACGTCAATAAATTCCTAAGGTACTATATTATTTAACTCTTTAATATAGCATAGCTGTCAAGGCCAGACAGTGGAATATCGCGATGATTTAAGTTAACTCATACGTAACATATCTTGTGGGTGTTCCTATGAGCATGTCCTCGAAGAAATTGTTTGGAACGGATGGTGTAAGGGGGGTAGTTAATGAATGGCTTACTCCTGAGCAGGTAACGCGGCTAGCGCTTGCCATAGGTTCGTTCTTTAAGGAGGGAAGCAAGCTACTAGTTGGGAGGGATGCGAGAGCAGGTAATTCTTTTATAGTGAACTCCGTTATATCGGCATTACTCTCTACTGGCGTGAAAGTATATTACGCAGGTCTTGCCCCAACCCCTGCCCTTCAGTATTACGTAAAGCACCACGACTTCGATGGTGGTGTAATAGTAACTGCCTCACATAACCCACCCGAATATAGCGGTATAAAGGTCATAATGGACGACGGAATTGAGGCACCTCGAGATGCGGAGAAGGAAATCGAAGCAATATACTGGGAATTAAAATTCCGCAGGCCATCTTGGAGTTCGCTTAGTGGGGATGTAAAGAAGGTTGATGATGTGAATGAATATTATATAAAAGGCATACTGGAATTGCTGGACATTGAGAGAATACAGAAGCAGAGAATGAAGGTAGTTGTAGATCCTGGAAATAATGTAGGATCGTTAACGACGCCCAAGCTGCTGCGGGCCCTAAATATGAAGGTTACCGTCATAAACGGCGATCTCTCACACATACCTGATAGACCTCCGGAACCAGTTCCTGTAAACCTTCAGGAGACCGTATCTATACTGAAGGCTCTGAAAGCTGATCTAGGTATAGCACATGACGGCGACGCTGACAGAGCTATATTCATAGACGATAGAGGCAGGGTCATACCCGGTGATAGGAGCGCACTACTACTGTGTAAGCATATAGTGAAGAATAGGGGAGAGAAGGAGCATAGTAGGGTAGTTACAGCTGTCTCATCGAGTACGTTAGTTGAGGACTTACTTAGAGAGTACGGCATAGAAGTAGTATGGACTAGGGTAGGCAGCATAGATATATCAAGAACCATGACATCCATAGGTGCCATAGCTGGCTTCGAGGAGAACGGTGGATTCATGTATCCTAGACACCAGTACGTAAGAGATGGAGCAATGGCTCTGGGACTAATGCTCGAGTTCCTAAGCACAGAGAAGAGGAGGCTTTCTGAACTCTACGACGAGATACCTAAGAGGCACATAATAAAGACTAAGATACCTATTAAGAACAGAGAAGAAGCGCTTAAGGCTATTGACGTACTTAAAGTACAGTACAGGTCAAAGAGAGTCATAGATGTTGACGGTATTAAAGTCATAGACAAAAATTACTGGTTCCTCGTGAGACCAAGCGGCACGGAACCTGTCTTAAGAATATTTGTTGAGGCAGACACAGAAGAATTAGCTAAAAACATATATAATGAGATAGATTCCACTATCAAGGACCTGCTAAGGTGATATCATGAGATATGCGCTGCTAAATCTTCTCGCGTGTCCTATGTGTAGGGGCTTCCCGCTGAAATTATATGTACTTGAGAAGAGGACCCTAGAAAAAGACTTTAAGGTGCAGAAGCCCTTCTGCGACGTATATTGCGGACTTAATGAAAAATTCATCAAGGAAATAAATGAGAGCGAACTGCCATGTGATAGCTGCGTAAAGACAGACATAATTGCTGCTATTCTCCTATGTCCCAAGTGTAGCAGGTGGTACCCCGTAATCAATGGTATTCCACTCATGTATCCTGACGATAGAAGAAAGCATCCTAAAGTAAGAGAAAGAGAAGAAGAGTTTCTAAGGAAATACTCTGAACTAATACCCAAAGAAATCAAGTCTGTCATTTACAATAGAATAGGAAAGCAAGATTAACTGTTTATATCTAGGATCATCTCCTCCTACGCCCTCTCCTACGTGCTCTTATCCCTCTAAGCAGCATCTCAGTTGTCGTTTCCTCAGTAAGAACCTTAGGCTTTACTTCATTAATGTATTCCTCAAGCTTACCCGCATCCTCATCGGGTAATTTATTGGATTCAAGAAACTCCATTCCCGTACTTGTTAGTCTTAACTTCCTAGTAATTGGGTTCGTCTCAAGCATGCCCAAGTAAAGAAGAACCCTAATATCCTCAAGCAGTTCCTTACTATTTGGTATTTCCCCTATCAATATGAAATTATAGCCTATGTCAACATTTTTCTCATTTTTGAGTATGTAGAGCAGTGTAGTTAACCCTCTTTCACTTATCTCACCTATTAATTTTACTATATGTAGTAGTGTTAACTTACGCCTATCCCTCTTGACGTCATCATGCGTGACAACAGGTCTTGAAAATACTTTTAACTCCTTAGCTGTCGGAGTTTTTGCTTGAGACATTCAGACACCTAATTTTAAAACCATAGAGACTTCTTAAAGATTGTGTGACAAGACTGGTTCTCAAGTGTTTAGCGCTAAGGCAAGCTCCCCTTTCCTTCCTCATTAGACGACGCGTGCACTAAAGGTAATAACAATGCAGGATCATCTATCGAGACTTTATCGCCGCTTCCTTTCTCGCTCAGTACCAGAGTTATAACTAAATAGTTGCCGACTTTAGATGCCTTAACCTTCTTTATCTTTATGCTACCTGCCTGTACATTTGCATGTCCGCTTTCCCGGTCCTCAATGCTTGCATTAACATACTTGCTACTCAACCTCCTCCTAGCTCTTAAAGCAAAATATTGGTCATAACCCGTCACTATCAAAAAGATTAGCGCTATTGTAATTGCCAGTAAGACTATATTAAATAACTCGATTTTCACCACCTGAAATTAAGATGATTATTGTAAATTACTAATAAGATGTGACCTAAATTAATGATTAGTGGTTACCCACTCTCAGAATATCGATTATCTCCATAGCTGACCTTCTGGGGTCTCTTGACTTTGTTATCGCTGATCCAACAATTATTATGGAAACCCCAGCCTTTAGGAGTTCAGGTACATCCGGAGCTTTTATTCCTCCACTTACAGCTATATACATATCATTAAATGTACTTGTTATTTCTCTAATTACCGCAAGCTTGCTTGCAGCTGTGATTTGTTTAACTTTCTGTACATCTATTCCTGTATGCACATTAACTATTCTTACATTCATAGCCTTTACCTCACGAATTCGTTTTAATGGGTCACTAACTCCTACTGTATCAACAACAATATCCATATTGAGCTCACTCGCTTTTTGAAGTGCTGCACTAATTACCTCGTTATCAGCTGATGCCAGAACTGTTGCTGCATCTGCTCCTGCACTATATGCTAATTCAACTTCTAAAGCACCCGTATCAGCAGTCTTCATGTCAGCTAGCACTAACTTATCGTTACCCACTAGAGCCCGCACTATCTCAATGCTTTTTACTCCCTCAGATTTTATCAAGGGGGTCCCCACTTCATATATGTCTATAGGTACATCGATTAAGGTAGAGAGCACTCTTATAGCATCAGATATTCTCGTAAAATCTAACGCTACCTGCAGAAGAGTCGTACCTTGGTTAAGTTTGTCCAGTAACTTACCCAAACCGAGCACCCCCATGAAAAGACTCCTCAGCTACTATAAATCACTGCTTTTATTTCATTATCATTATGAAGGAAGTATGGAAGTGGTAGATAGTTAGTTGAGTTCTATATCTTTGTCGTTGCGGCAACGATATGCGTTCGATTGTGATATAAAAAATTCTGTTATTTTCCGTAGTCCTGTAGGGCTGTTTACTCCTCTTTCTTTGCTAGAACTATTTCTATTGTCGAGACTCTGGTTTGCCTGCCTTCAGCCGTTGTTACTACCTGACTGCCTATCTTGATGTCCTTGACGTTGACCTTGTCTGGCAGGAATCTGCTCCTCACTATTTCGACTGTGTCGACAGCCTTGCTGATGGCTCTGCCTCTAGCCTTGATTACTATCTCCTTTACACCCTGGTTTAGCAGAGTGAGAGTTGCTAGTACATAGTTCATTACTGGCTTCTTACCTACTAAGACTACGTTACTTGATATTGGGCTTGGGGCTTGGGATGCCATATCTTTGCACCTCTCGCTTTTCTGTTTTTCTCAGCACTCTACACGTAGGTTAGTCTTATAAATTTTTAGTTTCGACAGTAACGATTTTAGTCCCCTAACACTATTTGTAGGGGTAATGAGATGGAAGAAGCGTTTAGGAAAGAATTTAATGGTATAGCAAGAATTCAAGAAGCCATGGTAGACCTCGCAAAGAGTTTAGCTGAAGTTAAGTTAACGCCACAAGATTTAGCAAATCCCGTATCATTCCAGCTAGCATTTTCCAGACTTTATGAGACCATAATTAATGTAGTAGAGAAAGGCGGCAGGAAATCATTTATAGCTGAGGTTCGCTTCAAAGATAGTTTAGGCAATGTGATATCATTTGCCGTGGACTTAGGTGAAAATCCGCCGCCTTTCTCTACAGACAGGGTTAGGGCTAGGATCATAGTTGAACTGTATGAGGAATTATAAGGGAACAAAATAATATAGTTTTACATATATGGAAGGTGCCTTAGTTGAGTCAAGGCGATGACGTCTTAAAAATTAAAGTGAAGGCTTGGCTCGATGAAGATGACTTTAGGAAAATTTTGAAATTTGCTGACTATTTAGGACGTGAGGAGGGATATTCTGTATTTAAGATAAACAAGAATAAAGCACTAGCCCACGGTCTAAGTCCCGACGATATCCTTGACATCCTTGATCAGCTAAGTTTTGAGTACTCGACAGAGCTTCCTGCCTATCTAGACAAGATACTTTCTAGACTAGGTAAGGCCATAATCAGTTACGACGGTAGTAAACTAGCCGTCAAGTTTGACACCTTCCTAGGGAATAAGTTCCACAATACTTCACTAAGAAGTATTCTAAGGTACAATAGAAGAGATCGCATCTTTGAGACAGAGCCGTATAGGTACTGCGATTTAAAGAGGATACTGTCTAGCTTAGGGTTCGCTATTGAGGACTTAACAGGATTTAGTGAAGCGCCGAAATTGCCCCGAAATATAGTTTTTCGTGGTACTTTAAGGGACTATCAAAAAGAGGCATTAACAGCATGGATTAGAAATGATTACAAAGGTGTTATAGCCCTCCCTACAGGGTCAGGTAAAACAGTAGTCGCTATTGCTGCCCTAGCGTATGTCAATGTAAGGACTCTAGTGGTTGCTTTTACTAAGGAGCAGCTCTACCAGTGGAAAAAAGCACTAGTGAACTTTACTGATATAGATGAAGCATACATAGGTATGTATTTCAGTGAAGAAAAGAGAATTGCCCCAATAACACTAACTACTTACCAGACAGCTTTTAGGCATACATCTAAGCTTGCACCATATTTTGGTTTACTCATAATAGATGAGGTACACCATCTTCCAGCAGATAAATTCAAGCATATCGCTGTTTCCTTGCCTGCACCTAAGAGGCTCGGGCTTTCAGCAACACCCTATAGGGAGGATGGAAAGCACTTAGAGCTGTTTCCCCTTATGGGCGGGATAGTGTACTCTAAGACACCGCAGGAATTAGCTGAGCTAGGCTACTTAGCTTCTTATGAGGTAATTACGATTAAGGTATCTTTAAAGCCCAGCGAAAGAAAGAGGTACCTTGAGCTGAGGAAGAAATACAGGGAATTAGTTAACGGAGCAGACTTTAATGAAGTTCTTGAGGCTGCAAGGAGAGGTGATAGGAGAGCTATTGAGGCTCTCAAAATACATAACGAGATCAAGCAACTCGTTCAGAAGTCCCAAGCCAAGCTCGATAAGACGATAGAAATAATAGAGGATGAGTTAAAGCGCGGCGCTAAGATCATAGTTTTTGCGCACTATGTCGACTTAGCTAAGAAAATAGCTGAGGCTGTCGGAGGTTATCTCCTTACCGGTGAAACAGATAATAGGCGTAGGCGCTTAATTCTCGAAACATTTAGGAGTACGCGCTCAGGCGTATTAGTAGTTACCACAGTTGGCGACGAAGGCTTGGACATACCTGACGCTAACGTCGGTATACTTGTTGCTGGAACCGGATCGAGGAGGCAGTTTATACAAAGGTTAGGAAGGCTCTTGCGTCCTCAGCCAGGTAAGAAAGCCATTCTCTACGAAGTAATTGTTAAGGGGACAAGCGAGGAGCTACATTCAAGGAAGAGAAAAACATTGAACTTCGACTTTGACGTTGGTACTTAGGTTAACTGCTAGCTCCTGCCAGCTGCTACGCGACGTAAAGTATAGCCCGTAGTGCTATTTCCATTAAGTAATCATTGAAACCTAAAAACACTATTGAGCTATTATAACTCAATTCTACAACTAGGGGTTTTTCATCTATGAAGAGTAGTGGTTTACTTAATAGACTCAACTTCCTAAAGACTTTCAATGGAACTAATTTGATCTTAATGTTTGGCACGTCAGTTAAACCATATAGCAATGGGTGTGTGCTCCAGTAATAGTAAGGTCTTCCAGAAACTTCCTCAAATATGACATCTCCTAGTCCTAATGCATTAACTACGTGCTTTCTGATTAGTACTTTCTCTTCGTAATCATTTATGCTGCTAAGCTCATCAGCGATGACTACCACTGACTTGCTGCCGCAAGTGAGACCCAGTTCCTGAGCTAGCTTGACTAGAGGACCGCTACCCATACATTTGACATCTCTGCTGCCTGTAGCAAGTAAGTATTTACCTTCAACCCATACTTCTTCTGCAACCTCAAAACAGCGTAACATGTTTTTAGGTACGCTACTAGTGACTACGTTCACGATACTTTCAATCACATCGAATTCTTCATGTGGCTCTATAATAAAGCTGAAAGGGGGGAACACAAAGAATCTTTTCTCAGAACCTCTATTACCTCTAAGCACGACTGGCACTACAGAGGGCTTGAGAATTATGATGATGTTTTTGAACGCATCAGATTTAATTATTCTCCTTAATAGGGTTAAGTAATCACCTAGCCTGCTTCCTAGCAGTTCACATACTACTGAGTGCTCCCTTACCCTCATAAGTCCTTCAGCATAATCTTGAGTACAGCGTATATAAGCAATAGTTATTAGCTCCCCTGATAAAACACTGTTGATTGTAAATGTGATGAACCTTGTAAGGGCTGAATAGCTGATGACATCCAGGCTTCTGATTCTGATATTTCTGGTTCTTGCCCGTATCTAAACTGAACAAGTTTATTAGTTCTACCGCAACATGAATATATGAGATATCTATGCCCGCTGCTATTATATTAATAAATACGGAAATTGGAACTGAGTCCGAAGTTGTTGAGGCCTTAACGAAGATAGAAGGAGTCAAAGAAATATACGAAGTTTACGGCATGTATGACATCGTAGCTGTAGTTGAGGCTAAGACTCATGAGTCCTTAAGAGAGTTAGTGATTAATAAGATAAGAAGAATTCCCCAGGTGAGGGGCACAACCACAATGATTATAATTGAGAGCAGGAAACTTTAACGTTTAGTATATAGCGCAAGTCATCAAATTAATGTTTTTATTTAAAATAAAACTTAGAAATTAGGTTATGTGAGCTGCTGCTAGATACTGCTAAAGTAGTTCTTTCTGAAACCATGACTTGACGGCTTCTACTACCTCACTGCTTACTTCCTTATTTGCTAGGCTATAGCCCCACTCGTATAACTTCTTGTTAATTAACGCTAGATTCCCTCTACCTATTCTTTCAGTGTACTGCGCCAGCAAACCTTCAGATAATATATCTGCTCTCTCGAGAACGCTTCCTAAGAATCCAAGTACAACCATATTTGCGCCAATCGGGTTACCTTCTTCTAGCGCCTTACTTGTCGCATCAATGAAGTACGTGTACTTTACTTTACTGTTTATGAGATCTATTAAGTTCTCTTCTTTCTCAACCTTCGCTCCCGGTATGTTAGGCTTAATTAATTTTCTATTAACTATAGCTAGCGAGTCATGGCGCATATACTTGATGTATCTGACCGCCTCAAGAAGCTCTAGCGCGAGCATTATATTTGCTCTACCAGCTGGTATTAAAGGAGAAGTAACATCACCTAATCTGACGTGAACTATGACCGAGCCTCCTCTCTGGCTCAGTCCATGCGTTTCAGCGACCAGAACATTAACTCCTGACTCTAGTGAGGCCCAGCCAATTAATTGAGCTGTGGAGAGGAGGCCCTGACCACCTACACCAACAATCACAATATTTAGCACCATTTCCCTATCACCTCCATATCTCCTTTAGCTTAGAAATTTCAATGCCTCGAGGAGGCTTTATAGCGCCGACAGGGCAGACGCTTATGCATGCTCCGCAACCTACGCAAAGACTTGGGTCTATAGCTGCCTTATTGCTCTCCTCCACCTTAGTTATTGCAGGGCACGCAAACCAGTTATAGCAGATACCGCACCCAATACACTTTTCTCGGTCAATGTAGCAGGATCTAACTGCGATACCCTTTCTCCTTAGATCCCTGAGAATTACGAGCGCGCACCTTCTGCGTGCGATGATTACTGCAGGCATCTCCTTCTCTCTAACGTACTTAACAGCCTCATCAAAGCTTTTCCTCACGTCATTAATTTCGAAGGGATCTACCACACGAATGAACTCCACGCCCAGGCCTCTCACAACGTCCTCTATTGCAATAGCCTTCTTGCCCTCTGCTTCAGTAGATGGTGACGGCTGGTGCCCGGTCATAGCTGTTACCTGGTTATCAAGAATTACTACAATTTGAGGTGCCTTGTTATAGACAGCATTAGCTAGTGCTGGCAGCCCTGCGTGGAAGAATGTTGAGTCTCCTATGAATGAGATTACTATGTCATCTGTTACCTTGCTTAATCCATTAGCCATACCTATACTACCGCCCATCTCAACTATAAGATCCTGTAGCTTGTAGGGCTCGTTAAATGACAGCGCATAACACCCGATATCCCCTGCAGCTATGTAAGGTAGCTTCTCCCTGTTTATGTATCTCCTAACTTCGAAGAATAGTGGCCTATACGGGCATCCAGGACAGAATGTGGGTGGCCTCGGAGGCACATTAATTTTACTTTCGCTCTCCTCCATGCTAGACGACGTTAGTGGGTTTGGCAAATTGTAGAACTTGCTTAATGCATTAACCACTCTCTCTATACTCAGTTCGAATGGGTATCCAATATACTCCTTGCCGCCAGTTCTGACCTTTATACCTTCCTTATTTAGGAGGAATCTCACTTGGAGCTCGACAACCGGGTCAAGCTCCTCAACTATTAGTACGTCATCGACATCCTCGATAGCCTTAAGTACGGTTCTCTCAGGAATAGGATAAACCGAACTTATCTTAAGTACTTTAGCTTTGATGTTAAGTACTTTAATCGCCTCCCTCACATGCGAGTACGCTATTCCTGGCGCAATAATTAGGTGCCTTCCGTCACCCTCGAGTGCATTGAATGGACACTCTTCCACACCCTCACGTATTTTCTCCCACCGCCCTAGAAGTGCAAGCTTATTCTTTCTAGCAATCGCTGGAACCAACGAGTACCTTACATCTCTCTCGAACTTACCTTTTACTTTAGGAGGCCTCGGAATAGGTCCTAGCTCTACAACACCTCTAGTGTGGCTTATTCTCGTAGTACTTCTTAGAATTACCGGGTGCTTATTTCTTGAGCTGAAGTCTAATACGTACTTAGTTAATTCTTTAGCTTCACTAGGTCCGTAGGGCTCAAAAACAGGTATGTAGGCATGCATGCCGTAAAACCTGTTATCTTGCTCGTTCTGGCTGCTCCACATACTCGGATCATCAGCTGATACTATTACAAACCCTTCATTTACGCCAGTGTATGCACTACTCATTAGCGGATCAGCTGCAACATTCAAGCCCACATGCTTCATAGCAACCAAAGACCTAACACCAGCAATCGCTGCTGCATAAGCAACCTCAAATGCAACTTTCTCATTAATGCTCCACTCAACGTATATCCCTAGCTCCTTGCTAATAGAGCTTAGTGCCTCAACTATTTCTGATGAGGGGGTTCCGGGATAGGCGCTAGCCACTCCTATACCTCCTTCTAGGGCGCCTCTGGCGATCGCCTCATTACCGAGAAGCAGTGCTCTCCCTTTATCTACTTGTATCAGGTCTTTGAACCTACGCATGAATCTTAACCATTCTATGTTGCGACTGCCATCTTATATAGTTCATCCTTCTTTAAGTGCTTTAATAAAACCAATAAATAGAGGTGCTGGCTGCAGCGGCCTACTCTTAAATTCTGGGTGAGCCTGAATTCCTAGATAGAATTTAGAATTTCTTAGTTCCATAATTTCTGGAAATCCCTCCTCGCTGTATCCGCTGACGATAAATCCACATTCATCAAATTTATCGATATATTTCGGATTTACTTGGTACCTATGCCTATGCCTCTCATACGCAATGCTTCTCTTGCCGTAAATTTCGTAGGCCATTGTCCCCTTAACAAGCCTTATCGGAAGCGCACCTAGCCTCATAGTGCCACCTTTGTAGATGATACCCCTTTGCATAGAGAGCAGGTCAACAACTGGGTGGGGGGTATTCGGATCTACCTCTGTTGTATTTGCTTTCTCTAAGCCTAACACATTTCTCGCAAACTCAACAACCATTAATTGTAAACCAAAACATATACCTATAACAGGCACATTTCTTTCTCTTAATTCTTTAATTAATGCTATCTTCCCCTCAGCACCTCTAACACCAAAACCTGGCAGTACTATAGCACCGTCAACACCGTCAATAGCCTCCTCAGCCTTAATTATTCCTTTCTCAACCTCCTCTGCTTCAATCCACTTCAACTTAGGCTTAATTGAAAAGTACGCCGAGGCATGTTTGAGTGCTTCTATGATGCTTAAATAACTGTCCCTCAATCTGGTGTACTTCCCTATCATAGCTATAGTAACTTGCCTCCTCGCATG
Source organism: uncultured Desulfurococcaceae archaeon (assembly GCA_964417765.1). Taxonomy (GTDB): domain Archaea; phylum Thermoproteota; class Thermoprotei_A; order Sulfolobales; family NBVN01; genus B83-G16. The sequence goes on along the minus strand of CAYQIX010000009.1, from coordinate 15,975 downwards.
CTTCAGTTTATTAATGAACTCATTCCACTTACTTAGGTCAGGCTCCTGATACTTTATTTTTAAGCGTCTGCTTACTAAGAAGTGAAGACCCTGCTCCTTCAGTATTAATGGAACTTCGTAAATCAAGTCAACATCGTAATTGCTAAATATCGCTTCCTCAGGTACATTGCTGTAAAGCGCTAGTTTCCTTCTAGCTTCCTTAGTTAGCGGCTCTGTGGATCTAGCTACGAGTATATCCGGCTGAATACCTATTCTTCTTAGCTCTTGAACGCTGTGCTGCGCTGGCTTAGTCTTTAATTCACCTGTAGTTGATAGCTTAGGCACTAACACTACGTGTATAAATAGTGTATTCTCTACCCCTTCCTCAAGCCTCATCTGTCTGGCTGCCTCAAGAAACGGTAGCCCCTCAATGTCGCCTACGGTACCACCTATTTCTATAATAACTATTTCAGCACCCTGCTCTTCAGCAACTTCCCTAATCTCTCTCTTTATTTCATCTGTAACGTGCGGTATTATCTGAACAGTCTGCCCTAAGTAGTCACCTCTACGCTCCTTCTCTATAACTGACTGGTATACTTTACCTGTGGTTATGTTGTTTTTCTTACTTAGGTTAGTATTAAGAAATCTCTCGTAATGACCTATGTCAAGGTCGGTCTCCCCGCCATCCTCTGTTACAAATACTTCACCATGCATGTAGGGATTCATTGTGCCTGCATCTACATTTACGTAAGGATCTATCTTTATTGCAGTTACCTCGTGTCCCATAGATTTAAGTAGTAACCCCACAGAAGCTGATGTAACACCCTTCCCTAAACCTGAAAGGACGCCGCCAGTCACGAATATGTATTTCCTCGCCACCGCCCCACACAAGTATTCCGTATTTAATGCTTTAGAAAAGCTTTCTTCAAAATAATTCCAGTGACGTATTACTTGATTCTTCAGTCGACGAACAAAATTATCGCTCTCGACGTCAGGGTGGAGTTTATGTGATTATTCCAATTAGTGAGTGATCTTTTAAATGATACTCACTATAGCTTCATCAACAGGAAGATTATGATGCTGCTAAGACAGCTGTGCCCACTCTGTGGAGGGACGATTAGTGAAGATGCTCTAAGAAGTGGTTTACCATGTAATAAATGCATTCAATCGCTGAAGATCACGCTACGTAAGGATAGAGCGGGAATTAGTAGATTTATGCTAAATTCAGCAGTATCCTCTGATAGCTTCTATGCCACACTTGAACCTATCATCAAGATTATCACTAGAGACGAGCTTAAGGATTTTGAAGATTTCTTCCATAAGATAACTGGAAAACGCTTCTGGTCCATCCAAAAGTCTTGGGCTAAGAGAATGCTCTCAGGCGAGTCATTCGCTCTAATAGCGCCAACAGGAGTAGGTAAATCTACATTACTTCTTTCTTACGCTCTTTATAGAGCGCGCAGAAATAATAGAATACTCTATATTGTCCCAACACGCGAGTTAATGAAGCAGGTAGCAAATAACATGGTGCAGATAATTAATGAGAACTTATCGCTACTGGGAAAAGTGAGAGTACTTACCTCGGACACAGTTAAGGAGGAAGCTAGAGGATGTTTAAGTAGCTTAAGGCCGCCTTTCATAGTTGTGACAACACATGCCTTTATATTTAGGAATAAAGGAATGTTTGATAATGTAAAATTCGATTTGATAGTGGTCGACGATTTTGACGCACTCCTGAAGTCCTCCTCCCTTATCGATTTAATATTAAAGTGTCTAGGTATAAGTGAAGAAGCCATAAACTTAGCTAAGAAGGTAATAAATCTAAAGTCTGAGGTACTCTACTACAAGTATCTAGGTAACGAGGAAAAGACAAGTGAATTGCAGGAGCAGCTGTATGAGATCAGGCTCAAGCTAGCTAAGGAAATAAACTATGATGAAGTAGGGCAGCTACTCATCGCTAGCGCTACGGGAAGAGCTAAGGGTACTAGAGTAAAAGTGCTAAGAGAGCTACTAGGCTTTGAAGTAGGCTCTATAATGGATTACTTAAGAAATATAGTGGAGGCTAAGGAGCGCCTTGATAGGGTAGACATAATCAAGCTCCTAAGGAAGCTGCATGGAGGTACACTAGTATTTGTGAGTAAGGACTTAGGCATCAAGAGGGCGAAGGAGCTAGTTGAGAAGCTGAAAAGTGCTGGAATAAGTGCCGTCCTCGCTAACTCACGAAAAGCACTTGACTTACTAAGAAAAGGTGAGGCTAGAGTTTTAGTAGGTGTAGCGACATACTACGGCATATTAACTAGAGGAATAGATGAGCCACTTAAGGTCTATAACACTGTTTTCTTAGGAGTACCTAAGTTCGAGATTAATATTGATATCCTGCTGCAGAACCCAAGAAATTTAGTTTCTATAATATTAGGGCTGACACAAAAAGGCTACACACTCAGCGAGGACGAAAAATCACTGGTGCGTATCATTAGTAGGCTTAGTCCAAGTAAATTAAGGGTGCTTCAGCTAGCGTTAAGAGCGGGTTTCGAAGTCAATGAAAAGTTGAGAGATGTATTAGAGCTCATACTCAAGGTAATTCCTCGAATTAGCAAGGCATTAAAGGAGCACGTCAATAAGCAGGGAAAACTAGTCATAGGCAGCTATGTAATAATTAAGAAAAGTAGCACATATGTTGCTCAGATACCTGATGTAATGACTTACATACAAGCATCAGGGAGATGCAGCAGACTCTATAAAGGTAGGATGACATTAGGGCTCTCCGTAATTCTATATGAGGATGATGATCTGCTTGAAATATTTGAGAAAAGATTAAAGAATTATGTCCCATCTTCTAACCCAGTACCGCTCAGTGAGTTAAATCTCGAGGATATTAAGGAGAAACAAATTAAGTCACGTTCAGAGAGCACAGGTAGAGTCGATGTAGATAGAATAAGGTCTGCCCTAATAGTTGTTGAGTCACCAACGAAAGCTAAAACAATAGCTAAGATGTTTGGCAACCCCGGTAGACGGTACATTGGAGACTACATAGCCTATGAAACCGTGATAAGTCTTGGAGACAGTGTATATGTAGCGACCATAGCTCCAACCCTAGGACACATACTTGATCTCGCTGTCGATGAAGGAATTCATGGTGTGAGGATAGAGGGTGGCAAGCTGATCCCAATATATACAACGATAAAGAGGTGCTATGATTGCGGCTACCAGTTCACAGATGAGTCTAATACCTGCCCCAGGTGCGGATCCATTAGGATACGCAATAGCAAGAAGGTTATTGATGCTCTCAGAAAGATATCGCAGGAAGTGGACGTAGTTATACTAGCTACAGACCCTGATGATGAAGGTGAGAAGATAGCTTATGATGTTTATTTAGCCTTAAGGCCATACACAAGTAACTTCCTACGAATAGAGTTCCATGAGGTCACTAGATCAGGTCTCTTGAAGGCCCTTACATCCCCCAGGAGTATTGATATGGAGAGAGTTAATGCACAAATAGTACGCAGAGTTGATGACAGGCTAGTAGGGTTTGAGCTAAGCTCCATACTCAAGCAGCACTTCAGCAAACACTGGCTCGGTGGCGGTAGGGTGCAGTCGCCAGTTCTTGCGTGGATTGCTAAAAGGTACCTTGAGTACCTCAAGAATAAAGGCTATCTTATCATAGCTGTACTTCCACTAAACAATCTAAGGGTCACAGTGTTTATTCCAGACCGTGAAAAAGCAAATGAATTACTTGACCTGATCAATAGGAAAGGAGTTACGCTGCAACTGGTATCTACGAAGGTCAGTGACGTAGCACCTAAGCCACCTTATACTACTGATGCATTATTGTTTGACGCGTCATACGCGCTAAAGCTTAGTCCCGGAAAGATAATGAGAATAGCACAAGATCTATTTGAGCTAGGGTTCATAACGTACCACAGAACAGACTCGACTCACGTCTCAGCTACAGGAATTGAAGTTGCCCGAGAATTGCTGCAGTCCCTAGGCTACCTAGAGGAGTTTGCGCCACGGAGGTGGGGCGCTGAAGGAACACATGAGTGTATAAGACCTACAAAACCCATAAGGTCTCTCGATGAGGTGGAGCTTGACTACACGCTATTAGCGAGGTTTAACCTGACCTGGCATCACAAGAAACTTTATGAGATGATCACTAAGAGGTTTGTTGCTAGCCAAATGAATAGAGCAAGAATAGAATTTAGGACTTATGATGTCCTTGTTGACGGCATTAAGCTAACCTCCATAGAGATACCTACTAAAATACTTGAACCAGGCTTCACTAGAGTCTATAGTATCAATGTCTATGAGGAGCTGAGAGGTAAAGATGAGCTTACACTGCAACCTGCGGCTACCAAGTTAATTAGGTCATCCAAGTCTAAGTTGTACGCATCTTCCGATATAGTAAAGCTAATGAAGGAGAAGGGTATTGGCAGACCTAGCACGTACGCTAAGGCAATAGAGAACAACCTAAAGCACGGATATGTAATACTCTCTAAGAAATACATGTACTTAATACCTACGAAGCTAGGCCTTGAGGTATCTGAGTTCATTAAGAAGTACTATCCCGAATTAACTAGTGAGAAAGCTACCAGGGAGCTTGAGGAGCTCATTGACGTAGTACGTGAAGGAATGCTAAGTAGGGATAAAGCACTAACTTTCTTACTTAGTGACTTAATTAGCATAAAGGCGAACTATCTCGTTAAGACAGCAGGTGCCAGCCTAGTCGCAAGACAAGATAAGGGTATTATAGAAGTCTAGGGGCATTGCTAGTAGATTTAGTCCTTTCTCTCCTTAATCTATCATATATTTAAATTAACTTTTCAATGGTTATTTCAATAAATGAAACAAGCTTACCTCTCCTGTCCTCACTGCCTATTCTTACGTTTTCTAGTTTAATTACATCTCCCATTCTGTCTTTAACCGCGTTATACACTGCCACAGCTTTCGAGATTTTATCGCCTTTACCTTTAATGACTATTCTCTTCACACCCTGGTTAAAGAGTATAGCGATAGAAACTATGTAGTCGGCTATCGGCTTATTCCCTATAGTTATTCTGCTCTCTTCGCTCAACTCCTTACCCCCTAATTGAATGACTCAGCAACGATATAAAAGAATAATCTTAGCCTGATAGAGCTAAGGCATATAAGCTTATATATCGACTCGCATCATGAATAAAATGACGAGGTAGTAGAGGATGATGCCGACGAGAATGGAAAGTCCCTTAAGAACACTACGTTCCTCAATAAATAAGGACGTGCTAGTTAGAGTTAAAGATGGCAATGCTTACTATGGCAGGTTAATAATGACGGACGCTACAATGAATGTAGTGATGACAGAGTGCGAAGAGCTGCATCACGAATCAAACGAGCCTGTTGCTAAATACGGGACTGTCTTAATTAGAGGCAGTCAAATACTCTATATAGTAGTTGATTTCAAGAAGGCGTAAGTGAGCTTTATAAGTTTTAGCGTTTTAAACTTAATTAAGCCTTCCTGCCTAACCAGTACTATTATGTACGAAGGAAAAGCTTTAATTTAACAACACCCTCACATCATATAGGTATGCGTCATGGCAAGAAACATTTTTGTTGAAGCAGTAAATTGGACGCCAGTAGAGGAACAACATACTGAGCTAGTTGAGAGAAAAGGTCTGGGACACCCTGACTTCATTGCTGATTCAGCAGCTGAGATCGCTAGTGTAGCTCTCTCAAAATACTACTTGGAGAAGTATGGGACAATATTACACCATAACTTGGATAAGGTACTCTTAGTTGGAGGACAGGCCCATCCGACTCTCGGTGGCGGTGAAGTTCTTCACCCAATCTACATTATTGTTTCTGGAAGAGCTACAGAGTACGTTGTAAGGAATGGCTCTATTGAGCGCGTCCCTGTAGGCACTATAGTAGTTAATGCAGTCAAGGACTGGATAAGAAAGAATTTCAGGTTCTTAGATCCAGATAGGCACGTAGTTGTTGACTATATGATTCGTAGCGGCAGCTCTGACCTAGTTAAGACTTTCGAGTTAGGTATGAAGAGTAAGCCCCTAGCTAATGACACAAGCTTCGGCGTATGCTTTGCACCACTCTCAACGCTAGAGAGACTCGTCTTAGAGACTGAGAAATATCTCAACTCTAAGTCATTTAAGAAATCTATACCTGAAGTTGGGGAGGACATTAAAGTAATGGGTCTGCGTGTCGGCAGAAAAATAACGCTTACTGTTGCTGCAGCAATGATTTCTGGGCTCATACCTGATGTAGATCACTATGTCTCAGTAAAGGAGGAGGTATTAAACAAAATTAAGGACTTAGCAGCAAAGATAGCTCCTGATTACGATATAGAAGTTTTCTTAAATACAGCGGATAGGCCGGAAGATAGTGTCCTCTACTTAACCGTAACAGGGACATCTGCAGAGCATGGGGACGACGGTATGACCGGGAGAGGAAATAGAGTTAATGGACTAATAACACCTATGAGGCCTATGAGCCTCGAAGCAACAGCAGGTAAAAACCCTGTTAGCCATGTAGGTAAGTTGTATAACGTACTAGCGAAAAAGATAGCTGAAAGAGTAATAAAGGAAGTGCCAAGGATCAGAGAAATTTACGTTGAGCTGCTTTCACAGATAGGAAAGCCTATAGATCAGCCATTAGTAGCTTGTGCGAAAGTTCTGCTAGATAAAGGAGCTGCTCTACAAACCGTGAAGTCCGATATTGAGGGCATTATAAGTGAAGAGCTTGAAGATATAACTAAGCTAACTGAAAAAATAATAAGAGAAGAGACGCAGCTGTTTTAATCAGGTAGCCATGATGTATGAAACCGGGTCTGAATATTAATGATGACGGGTCGGTGACTGATTCCTAATTCACAGCGACCTCTACATAATAGCAAAGTCTACTTCACCGCCAAGTTCACTCAATATAATAAACTACCTAGTCTACTTAGATTTAGGACGTGGTGTTTACTATATGGTGACAACTCTTGCAAGAGTCTACAAGTCCCTAGAAGAAGCTGACTTTAAGATACTGTCAATACTTGACCTACTGCTGGACAAGTTCGAATACATACCCCTGGAAGTGTTAGAAAGACGGTGCAACATGAATCCCAAGGAATTATCAAGAAGGCTGGATAAGCTTCATCGTCTAAAGCTCGTGAGAAGAAGTACCTTGCCAAAAATAGGCTATAAGTTGACTTACTTAGGGCTTGACTGCCTTGCTCTCCGTTTCTTAGTCAGGAAAGATATTGTCGCATTTTTAGGTAGTAAGATAGGTATGGGTAAAGAGAGTGAGATATACCTGGCTAAGACACCTGATAATAAATTGGTTGCTGTTAAGTTCTATAAAATAGGAAGAATAAGTTTTCAGAAGGTTAAGAGAGTTCGCTCGTATGTTGTTGATGAAAGTAACTGGCTTATTCGCTCAAAAATAGCTGCTGAGAGAGAGTTCAATGCATTGAGGGACTTAGTAAAGTACACTGACTACGTACCTAATGTGTGGGGCTGGAATAGACACGCAGTAGTTATAGACTACATTGAAGGAATAGAGCTCTATAGATATAAAGACGCTTTTGATCCACTAGGCATGCTTACTAAAATAATGTCTGTAATTCGTGAGGCCTACTTAAAGCTCGGTATAGTTCACGGTGATTTAAGTGAGTATAATATTATAGTACGTATAAGGAATAACATAGAGATACCATACATTATTGATTGGCCTCAGTATGTTTACAGAGATGATCCTCGGTCACTAATATACTTGAAGCGTGATGTAGAATATATCATTAAGTTCTTTAAACGGCGATACAGAACTTCACTAGACTATGAAGTTGCTCTTAAGTACGTAATGGGGAGAATTGATGAGCTCTCAGTGGAAGGCAGTAATAGGAGTTGATATAATAAGGAGTGGCGGCACCGACTTAAATCAGTACTACTACGCAATTGCGATTCTACAGGAAGGAAACATAAAGAAAACTGAAGAGGGTAAACTAAGCCACTTAATTAGGCTGCTCTGGGAGTACAGGCCAGCATTACTAGCTGTTGATAATATCTATGAGTTAGGTGGTACTAAGGAGAACTTAAGGAAAGTCTTGAAGTTTATTCCACCAGAAACCGAAATAGTGCAAGTTACGCTCGATGAAAGCAGGTTCCAGAGCGTTAAGGAGATAGCATATAAGGCTGGTCTATCCATAGAGAAAGGTAAGTTAAATCCTTTCAGAACAGCAATATTTCTAGCTATTCTCGCAAGCGAGGGTTATGGAACGAAGCTGTCTCTATTTGAGAAGAGGGTAAAGATTATAGTTACTAAGGGTAGATCAGGCTATGCAGGAGGTTCTAGATCAGATAAATATCAACGAAGCATGCGTGCAGCAGTAATGCAGATGGTTAAGAAGATAAAAGAAGAATTAGATAAAAGAAGAATAGATTACGATCTCACGATCAGGCGAAGTAAGGGTGGTGTAGAGAGAGCGTTATTCGTAGTTTATGCTGATAGGAAGGATTTAACGGGCATTGTAAGGAACATTAGAGGTTATGATGTAGTTGTACGAATTAAGCCTGTCATTAACACCAGATTCCTTAAGTTAATAGAGAGCAGCAAACCTGAACGCAAGTACTTAATCGTCGGATACGACCCTGGAATAGTTGCTGGACTTGCTGCAATAGATTTAGACATGAACCCCATACTCATCGTCTCAGGTAGGGAGCTCGACCGCGGAACTGCTGTCTCGCTGCTAACGGATGTAGGAATTCCTGTAGTTGTTGCAACTGATAAGAATCCGCCGCCTGACATGGTTAAGAAGTTAGCTGCAATGCTAAATGCACAGTTATTCACTCCACCCAAGTCACTGAGTACAGGCGAAAAAGAATCTCTAGTAAATGAATATGCGAAAAAATTTGACTTAGAAGTCAGGAATACTCATGAAAGAGACGCCCTTGCAGCTGCTCTTAAAGCATACAGCATATTCAGGGAGAAAATAGAAAAACTTAATGCTAAGGTGAGGAGCATAGGTATTAAGGTAAAGAACCTGCAGAAGTACAAGATTAAGCTTCTAAATAATGAGCCGCTGGAGAATATAATTGAGGATATGATCAATGACGTCCTATCATCAAGCAGGCGTGATGAAGCAAGCGCTAAGGCAGCTACTACATTGCTGATTAAGAATAAGCAATTGGAGCAAAGCAGTTTAGAAGAGAGAATTAAAGAGTTAGAAAGCAAAATTGAACACCTGACTGCTGAGAGAGAGAAACTTAAGCAGAGAATAAAGGAACTTGAACAAGAATATAACTATCTTAAGTCAGAGCTAAACATAATGTCCACCGAACTAAGTAGAGAAGTGTTAAGAGAGAGGAAGGTAAGTGAGCTTATTCAGAGGCTAAAGAACGTTAACTCCTACGCGATTAAGTTAGAGAACGAGTTAAATAGCTTAAAAGAAAACCTTCATAACACTATCCAATTAATCGAGAAACTCTTTAGAGGTGAATACATACTAGTGAGAAGAGTTTCACTAAACTTAGTGAGCATTAGGGAGAGCGAGGAGTCTCTAGGTAAAACCCGAAAGGGTGAAATAATTTTCTTAGACATTACTGAAGCTGATCAAGGGATACTAGCTGCAAACTTCAGAGAATTTGTGAATTTCTGTATTAATATGAACTTGAAGGTCGTGCTACCTGAAAATGACGTGTCTGCCCGAGTCGCCGATAATCTGATTAGCAAACACTATGTGCCTGCCATTACAATACAAAAATTCATGCGTATTGGTGAGAGGTTAATATTGATTCCTAGAGGTGTTACCAGCCAATTAAATAGAATGTCTAAGGAGCTTAGTAAGTTACGTGAAGAAAGTACACCTAAATTGACTGAGGAGGTACTCGAAAAGCTAATTAGTGAGTATCGTGAGGAGAGGACCGCAATCTTAAGAAGTGCTATTCGACATGATGATGCAGATAACCGTCTAAATTAAATCATTACTTTATGAGAGAATGTAAAATATAGAGTATGAAGCAGCTAGTGAAATAATTAATGGTAGAATCCAGCTTGCTAGTAAATACTCTATGACCTTACGCCCACTAATTAATCTTAATTTCATACCCATGCTTGAGCCGAGTAGCCCTGAAAACACGGCTAGCGACAATGGTATCGGTATAGATAACTGAGTACCTATTTCTGCTAGGACAAGTGCTGAAATATAAATAGTTAATGTGCTTGAGTACCTAAGCCCATAAAAGCCCATACCAATCTTATGTGTGCCCCTCATTCCTTTAACAATTACAGCACCGATTACAATACCTGCTAGTACAGCGATGACACTGAAGATATTGCCTTGCCGCATACCCAATATTGTAAATGACGCTATGAAGCCTAATGTATTGGCTCCTAGAACATATGCTGTAAGCGCAACCAGCAGAGTTATGACTAGCTTAAACATACTTAAATTCTTAATAATAATGGCCCTTCCACCAAGTAAGATCTTCATAAGCAAAAACGATGCTGCCGCTGATAATGTGAGTGTAAGTCCCCAATACAACATGGTCTCAGCTATCTTGCCAATAAGCAGCGACTGCCCTGAGAGTGCTATAGTGTAGCCTATTAAGACACCCATAAAAATCTGCGTAACTGAAGTCACAAAACCCGTGAGTGTTAGGATGGAGAGAGTTAATATTGCTATAGAAACTACTACCAGCATATCCCTGAGCTGAAGGAATGTTATAATTCGTACTTTCCAGCCTTCGCAGATATACCCTAGCGATAATCCGATAATAGCTAAGGCATAGAGCCAGTTCTTGCTAATAACCTTTACACCGCTACTAGGACCTGCAATTACACCCATATTATTTCCTACTGCAATAGCAACTACAGTAACGGTTAGTAACACACTCACTACGTTTTCTATGGTGTAGCTATACATAACTAAGACCTTAGTAATTTTGTGTTAGTATGCGAGTGAGCTTATTATACGTATGAGGATGTGCGATGCGTCTTCGCACGAATCAACAATGGTGTCCAGGGTTCTCACAATCTCTACTAAGTGATTAAATGTTATCGGATCTACACTCGTTCCTAAGCCGTAGATTTCGTCCAGTATGTTATTCTTGAATTCATCGACCTTATCCTCATAGACGTCTATCTGTGAGTCTAAGTCTTGCACCTTCTTGTAGTCCTCAAATACACTTTCAAACTGCTCCTTTAGTGCTTCTAAAGCCTTAGTAGCCAGCAAACTCATCCCAGTAAACTTCTTGTACATTTCAGCAACCACGTTTTTCCTACTTACACCGACCCTATATGCGCGTGCTAACTCAAGCGCCAAGAAGTAAATTAAGTCGAGAATATCATCGACTTTATCTATCAGTAGGCCCATATCCCCTGCCAGTGCTACTGGTATAGCTCCCTGCATAACTAAGATTATTAACTTATCCGCTATCTTGTCGCCATTTTTCTCATACGATATTACTTCTACTGCGCTTGCCTCAATTATTTTATCGCTTAGAGACCCTGAAAGTATATCATTTATTATCTTCATAGACTTAATTGATAAACTGATGTGCTCGGCTAATCCTTTAAATACCTCCTCTTCACCCTTCATCAGTATCTTTTTAAGGAACTTCATTAGATTACATCCTACGGAAAAGTACACTCAGCAATAAAATAATTGTGGAGGCGGCCTATGGTGAAGAAAAAGAGGTTAATATTCAAGAAGGAATATGGTAGCGCCATACTTGAGGGTAAGAAGACATCTACGATACGGCTGACATCGCAGCTGAAAAAAGGTGATACTGTGGACATCATAGCTGGGAAGATAAAAATAGGTACGGCGACTATTGAAGATGTTGAAGTGAAGAAGCTGAAGGAATTAACAGATGAGGACGCTATCATGGATGGGTTTAAGAATAGAGAGGAATTGATAAGGACGCTTAAGAAGCTCTATAGAAAGAAAATCAGTGATAATTCTGAAGTTAAGTTAATTAGATTTAAGTTAATTGGTAGAGAAAGCAGAAATGAATAATTAAAAATTACGTAATAGGGGCAAGCTAGGCTCATTACACATCAACTATCCTGAAATTACTATATATGATATGTTTGACTTTGGCACAACCAGTCCTTTTCCTTTGCTTAACACTCCTATTTCATACCTTGACAACTTCATGAGCCGCCCTTCTAATCTCTGCCCATTAATTAGGTGTATCTCCAATTCACATCCTATCAGGTCGGAGGTTAATACGGTATCCTCAAGTTCTTCCTGAGAATAACCGTGTAGCTCCGTCTCACTTAGGGTTGCATAAAGAATAGCATGCCTAAATATTATGTAGGGCTTATTAGATACACTCATGCCTATTTCATATCTTGAAACTTCGTCTATTACTCCTTCAATAGGGTCATCACGACCTAGTACGTATACCTTGACTGCCTTACCCACTAACCTGTGATCGATTATATTTTCTCTCATTTTTTCTTCTACCAAAGACTAAGGTTATCTCTAGTATTATTTTTATATCAAGTCAAAGATAATACCGGGAAGTTAAAAAGCAAGAGAATAGTTGTTAATTTGGATCGTGATGAAGAGCTGGCTCTGAGCGGTGATTGAGCTGAGCTGCGCTGACATGCCTCGAAGACTATAACTAAATTTTTAATTCTCAATATGTCTAAGTTACGAATAGGTTAACTCACTTCCTCATAATCGAGCCCAAGTTTTTCTGCATACTTATATGCTTCCTCCATTTCCTCCGCACTTGGCCTCCTACTTATGTCTCTGTATTTTTCTGGCGACCTCCATACCAGGTATTCTGGCCTGTACTGCCCCATTACATTGACCAGCGCATTTCTGCAGTTTAGGGCTATCCACTCAAGTACAGGCTTAGTGCAACAGTTAATGTGATTAGGTAGCACTAGGTGTCTAATAATTATTGGGTCACCTGAGAAACATATTATCTTCATGTTCCTGGTTACTACGTCGTAGTATCTGTCAGCAAGCGAGAGTCTTAATGCGCAGTTATTATTCCCATATTTAAAGTCTGGGAGCCATATGTCTATCAAGTCGATAATTATGGTTAGTGCTTCCTCTGTAAGGTACATGTTACTGTTCCATAATTGAGGGACATTCACCCTCACATACTTAAGTGACTCTACAATGTTATGTATGTTGGGTGTTGGGTCGCCACCAACGTGATTTATGTTTCTAGCACCCTCACTCCTTAGATACTCTTGAATTGCTGCTATCTCCTTCGGCCCTGCTTCAATACCCTGATACGGATTTTCCTGCGATATATCATAGTTCTGGCAGTAGACACACTTAAAATTACAGCTGCCATAAAATATTGTGCCGCTTGGAACTAGAGGTGCTTCCTCGCCAAGATGTAAGAAGTATGTAGTTACGTATGATTTAAGACCCAATCTGCAAAATCCTTGTTTAACACTTCTATCAACTAAGCATCTCCTCTCACAAAATCTACATTCCTTAACAATCCTCCATGCAAGCTCTATTTTCAGGTCAAGGAAACTGTACTGTGGATTAGGCAATTCCTTATATTCGCTTAGGGTTAGTTTTCCGCTCCTAGCCTTATCAAGTATTCTTAGGAACTCCTTACGAGCAGAGTTATGTGCCTCCCAAAGTTCCTCCAGAGACCTGCTATCGCTCGGGCTAAAATCTATTGGTACCTTCTTAGCTATCATAAACTTCGCAGGAGCGACATCGTTCATCACCATGCTGTACCATGTTAATTTATGCTGCACCTTCTCGCTGTTCCAGACCGCTTCTGCATCCGGCCGCACTAACCTCCAAAACGGCAACCCTGAATCCCTACTCAATAAAGTTTTATTTGAGTTGATTAACTTTAGCTAAGTTACAACACGTCCAAATCCTGTCTCTCAAGAAAGCAAGTCACTGATCGCGCTTATCACGCACTCCTTATTCACTCTTCCTCTACTATTAATGCGAATACCTTCAATCATTAACAGCTTCCTTTTAAAGTTAGGGCATTTTCTTCCATAGAGAGTGTAGCCGCCTAAGCTTAAGTCAGACTTAACCACCCTATGGCAAGGAATAATTACCGGATTTTGATTATTCTTAAGGAGATAGGCAACATGCCGTGGCCTTATACCTAAGCATCTTGCCAGTAAACCGTAGGTAGTAACTTTACCTATTTCAATCAGCTGTAATAGCGCATATAAGGCATCTCTAACTTCATTGGAACCGCTTAGCTTTACCCTTACTTTACCCTGCTTGCTGATTTCAAGTACGAGTAATCTTTTCGTAATCATCCTCTAACTTTGCTTCTCGAGCGCTTTTTTAGCTTTAATAATTATTACGCCTTCATCTTCGTTTCTCTCTATTATAAATTCTGTTCCCCATTTTTCAACCATGTTCTTAGGTATGTAAAGGTTGAGAGGAAGAGTGTAATATTCGTATGTATAAGTCTTGCCTTTTACTGTCTTCCTACCTATGACTTTCCTGACAGTAGCTGTCCGCCTTACAACTGGCATAGTCAACGCCCTAAGATAGATTTCTCTATTGGAGATAAATATTTTCCTTGACCTCAATTCTACTCATAGTAATTTCATATCGGAGGCAGCTAAAGATTAAGATTATATCCTTCTGATACTGAAGCTATTTTAGGTGTAACTAGTGAGTAGAAAAGTAACTATTCTAGAACTTGAAGGTCTGGCAATAAATAATCTAGTTAAATCGTATACAGTTAGTGAATGCAGTAGCAGTGGTAAACTAAGGTTTCTTAAAATAATCGCTAGAGATATTAATGATGAGGAACTCGAGACTGAGTGTATAGAGCAGGAGAGAATAGGTAGGTTAATAGCGATTCTTGCAAGTTATCGTTCGTGGAACAAGTAGCGGCTAAGACTAAATCATGAAGAGCAGTAAAGCGCCTAGATGATGAGTGGTGTTACATATGAGTCAATTAGACGATGATTAAGACGCCAGACACTGATTAATTATGTTCTACGTTATTCAGAGAGATTGGCTATTGGACGAACCTAGTTGAGGATGTTAAATTAACCTAGAAGGATAAGGCTTTTTACCTCCCTAAGCCGGTCTATTGGTTGGGTTGACGTTATTATGAGGTTCTGTCCGAAGTGTGGCACAATGCTTGAGCCCACTAAGAGGGATAAGAAGATAGTTTTGAAGTGCCCTAGGTGCGGGTATGAAGAGGTCATTAAGCCCACTAAAGCAAGTGAATACAAGTTAGTCGTGAAGTCAGGAGAGGAGAATAAAGTAAAAACTACATCATTAGTTAGTGAGGGTAAAGCTACGCCTAGGAAGAAAGAAGAGATAGAGCAGGAGAAAGAAGAGTTCTACGAAGTGTTTCTTGACTTGATGAGCGAAGAGGAGGGTAGTTGAGACTTTAAGATTTGCTTGCTATCCTGATTGATATTAAACTTATAAGTTTAGCTATTAGGAAGATTTCTGGAGTGTAGCGGGGGTGCCCGAGCTAGGTCAAAGGGGGCGGGCTCAGGACCAGTAGGGTGAGAGCCCCGCTGGCGTAGGCCTGCGTGGGTTCAAATCCCACCCCCCGCACCATAATTCCTGCATCTTCAACAAGCCACATACTTCGCTTAAAGAGCACGTTTGAGTAGTATGTTACAGTTTCTTAATTCTTCGAATTCTCTCAAGAGCATCTAGCAATCTATTGAGAAGCTCTACATCACTAACATCAATATCTTCCAATGTTTTAATCCTCGATAGAGTCTGAAATATTCTATGGGCAATGAATTTCTCTAGTTCATCTAGTACTGCCGACGTCGTTACAGACACTGCCTCACTCTCACTTCTCACTACCCTAACAGTTCCATGCACTGGACAGACTGTCTCGCCACTTTTTAACTTAAATAGTGGTGTACCACATAACGGGCAAGCCTGATCAAGCATTACTGCACCTGACCTAAGTAACTCACTCATCTTCTTAATCACAGCTCCTTTATCCTTCTCAGTCATAATTATCACCTATCTTAAGGATCTATCAATGGTTTAATTTATTACTTTTCCAGAAATTTTCTACTTCT